>JAJRWW010000406.1 GCA_024276595.1 Myxococcota bacterium | reverse complement strand
GCTGGTGGCAGCAAGGGCTGCTGTGCTACAAGTCGCTGGTGTCCACTTCGCTCCCATCCATGTGGTCGGTCTCCCCCCGCCGGTCGGGCGTGGCCGGGCTGGCTGCGGTGGTTGTGATCGTGGGTGGCTGTGCGCTCGCCATGGCCTCCCACGTGGCCTACTCGCCTCTCCGAAACTATGTTTCGGAGCTCGGGTCGCGCAAGAACCCGGGTCACTTCTTCTTCAACGGGGCGCTCGTGGTGGGCGGCGTCCTGGTGCTCCTTTTCTCCTGGTCCCTCGGCTCTTTGCTGGGGGGAGCGCACGGCCGCCGGGCGACATGGCTGGTCATGGTCGTGGGGGCATTCATGGTGCTCACGGGCCTCTTTCCGCTGTCTTTGCCGGTGGCGCATTTCGGCTGCGCAGCGGTGCTATTTGCAGCGGCAATCCTGGCGACCCTCTTCGCGGGTCTTGGGCTGCGAGAGGGGGGTGGGGTGGGGGGACATCGCCTCGCCGGGGATGTCCTGCTGGTCCTTTTCGGGTCAATGGTGCTCATGGCCCTGGTCGGCCTTGCCTTGACGGCCAGGGCCCTGCGCCAGGTGACCTCATCCACGCCGGTGGCGGTGCTGAGGGAGCTGCCGCAGCATCAGGTCACCTACGTGGGCGGCATTGGCCTCAACCCGCCCGCGGTGCAGGAGTGGGTCTTTCTCCTCCTGGCGATGGGGATCTTGCTGGCCGCAAGCCTGGCCCTGCTCCGAAAGGGGTAGGCACCACCTGTTGGGGTGTGGAGGGGGCTCAGCGGAAATGCAGGAAGGTAAAGGTCAGCACCAGCATGTGGGTTCTGAAGACCACGCCGGTGGGAGTCTCCAGGCCACCCACCATATCCGTGGTCACCCGGTGGTAGCGAAGCTGCTGCCACGAGTAGCCCAGGCGCGCCTCCACGGCGAAGGGGCCCTCGAGGTGATACAGTGCGCCCAGGCCCACCTCCAGGCGGAGGGCGATCCCGTTTTGGTCCCTGTCGGGGCTGGACATCACCAGCAACCGGTAGGCGTTGTAGAGCTGCAGGTCCACCCGGCCCAGGCGGTGAAGCCTGAACGCCGCTCCCAGGCCGAAGTCGCTCCCCCACAGGGAGCGCTTGGTGCCCACGGGGATCAGGTTCGCCAGCCCCACGGCGATGCGCAGATCCAGCGCACCGTTCATGATATGCAGCCCCTGGACAAAGCGGAGCGAGCTGCCGTGGAGCTGGGTAATGGCCGCTGTCTGGGGTGTGGTCCTGGCCGCATCCCCCTGGATCTCCACCCCCGTGTGTAGCCCAGGGGTTATGCTCAGGTCGGCGCCAATGTAGATGCGAGCGGCCTTCGCTCTCCGTGCCTTGGCCTTCGCCCTGGCCTTCGCCCTCGCCCTCGTCCTCGTCCTCGTCTTCGTCTCCGCCTTGGCCTTCGCCCTCGTCTTCGCCCTCGTCTTCGCCTTCGCCTTCGTCCTCTGCGACGACGGTGACGGCCTCGGCGCCTGAGCCCTGGCCTCCCCCGGTAGGAGCAACGAAAGCGGCAGCAAGAGCGCAGACAGCAGGGGCGCCAGCGGTGACGTGAGCGCGCTGGTGAGGTGCGCCCGTGCTCGATGATGGTGAGCCATGGTGCTGCCCATTATCCGTGAGAGCGGGCTGGCCGCAAGGGAAAATGGGGGCAGGGCTACTTGATGTGCCTGGCGATGCAGGCGGCGTGCCTCTTGCAGTCGGAGATGGCGATGCAGGCGTTCACCGCCTTGGCGTCGCTGAAGTGCCCCTTCTTGGACCTACAGCCCTCGAGACAGGTCTTGTGACCTTCCTTGGTGATCTTCGGGAGGATGTTCAGCTTTCGAAAAAGAGCGAGCTTCTTTTTGTCCAGCTTGCCGCTGGCCAGAAGCACCTCCTCCACACAGCTCCCAAAGGTCTTGTCGCAGAGATTGTTGCAGTCCACCGCCGGCTCGGGTTTGGCGTCGCTGCCCTTGCGGGAGCAGCCCCCGAGCTGGAGCCCGGCGGCAAAAAGACCGACCGCGGCGAGCCACAAGAGGCTCCACGTCCGAGCGGGACGCAGCCAGGAGGCAAGACCTGTCATGGGATGCGATTGCCCGACAGACCCTGGGCGCGGTCCTGTGGTGGTGGGCGATTCATGGGGGGCTCCGTTCTCCAGTGGCCTGTGCGGAGAAGATAGTCGCGGGGACCGGGATAGTCAATGGGCCCCGGGCCCTTCCGATTCTCCGAACACGCCGCGGGGGAACTCGGTGAGGGCCATGGTTGCGTCCAGGCACACCAGGTCAACCGTTGCCGCCGTGAGCTTCTCCCCGTCGCGCTCGATCACCTGGTCGAGCTTGTGCCTGAAGTCGGTTCCTCCCGCATCGCTGGTGATCACTGTGAGTGTGTCGCCCAGGCGCGCGGGCTTGAGGAAGCGGATCTTCAGCTCGTACACCGCGAAGTTGAAGCCCTCGGCGTTCCACTCCGAGATGGGCTTGCCCCGCTGCTCCACCATCTCGGTACGGGCGCGCTCCAGGAAGCGGAGGTAGTTGGCGTAGTAGACCACACCGAGGCTGTCGGTGTCCTCGTAGTAGACCTTCAGGTCGAAGCGGTGCTGCATCAATGTGCTCCTGGCGCGGCGCTGGCGCGGCGCTGGCGCGACGCTGGCGGGGCGCTGGCGGGGCTCAAGGATCAGTTGCAGGTGAGGCCGATGTCGTATGTCCCCTCTGCGCCGTTCCAGCCGTCCACCACAATGTAGTAGGTCTGGCCCTCCAGCGCGTCGAAGGTCACGGACTCGTCGCCCGTGGACGCCCCGTAGGCCACACAGCTTCCAGGGGTGCAGGTGCCGTAGGGGTGTAGCAGCACGAAGAGGTCCAGGTCCACCCCTGGAGCGATTCCTGACAGGTCAACCGTCACCGGGCCGGTTGTCGGGGCGGTGAAGCGGTAGATGTACTCCTTGCCGCTCTCGTTGAGGCTGGTGCAGCCGTACTCGGTGACGTTGTTCTGGTAGGAGGCAGTGCTCCAGGAGTCGGTGTCGCCACAACCCAAGGTGAAGTTGTATGAGCAGGAGCTCCCCTCGATGGCACAGCCGCTGTCGCAGCCATCGCCGTTGACGGTGTTGCCGTCGTCACACTCCTCGCCCGGCTCCAGGACGCCATTGCCGCAGACAGGGTCGTCGACACCGCCAGATCCACAGGTCACGTCGATGTCAAAGGTGGATGTGGCGCCCTGGTAGCCCTCCACCACGAAGTAGTAGTAGGTGCCAGCAGTGGCCGTGAAGGTGACCGAGCTGGAGCCGACGCCGACGCAGGCCCCTGCGGCGCAGCCGCTCGCTCCGTCGTCCTCGAGCACCAGCATGTCCAGGTCCGCGTTCAAGTTGCTCAGCGACACCGTGACCTCGCCGGTTTCGAAGGCGTAGAACCAGTAGGTGTACTCGGGGCCCGACTCGTCCCAGGACGTGCAGGTGTAGCTGTCGATGGCGTCCGTGGAGCCGGAGCCGTCGTTGGACCAGGAGTTGGAGTCACCGCAGCCCAGGTACCAGTCGGGCACGCAGTTGGCAGCCTCGAGCTGACAGCTCGCGGAGCAGCCATCGCCGCTGGCGGTGTTTCCGTCGTCGCACTCCTCCCCACACTCGACGGTGCCGTTGCCGCACTCCTCGATGGTGCAGGTCGCCGAGCAGCCGTCGCAACCCGCAGAGTTGCCGTCGTCGCAGGCCTCGCCCACGTTGAGCACGCCGTCGCCGCAGGTTCCCCCCGCGCAGTCGAGGGTGATGGTGTAGTTGCCCTCGGCGCCCTGGTAGCCGTCCACCACCAGGTAGTAGGTCTCTCCGGCCACCGCAGTGAAGGTGGCGGAGAGGGAGCCGTACTCCACGCAGTTGCTAGATGCACAGACCCCGCCGGTCTGGTCCAGGACGAAGATGTCCAGGTCCACCCCTGCGTCCAGGTCGCTCAGGGAGACGGTGATCTGTCCACCATAGGGAGCCACGAAGTCGTAAATGTACTCCGGTCCGCTCTCGTCCCAGGAGCTGCAGCCGTAGGAGTCCAGCAGGTCCGATGCCCCGAAGTTCGTGGTGGCCCAGCGGTCCTCCTCTCCACAGGTCAAGGTCCATGCCGGTGTGCAGGTGACAGACTCGATGTTGCAGCCGGAGTCGCAGCCGTCGCCAGAGGTGGTGTTGCCGTCGTCGCACTCCTCGGCGCACTCTAGCACGCCGTTCCCGCAGGCCTCCTCCTGGCAGCTCGAGCTGCAGCCGTCGCAGTCAGTCGTGTTCTGATCGTCGCACTCCTCCCCCGGGTCCACGTTCCCGTTCCCGCAGCCCTCCAGGGCGCAGGTCGCAGAGCAGCCGTCGCCAGAGGTGGTGTTGCCGTCGTCACACTCCTCCCCCGGGTCCACGTTTCCGTCCCCACAGTCGCCACACTGGAGGCGCAGGGAGAAGGGGCCCTGGGCGCCGAAGAAGCCGTCGACGACCAGGTAGTAGGTGGAGCCAGCCAGGGCCACGAAGGTGGTCTCCGTGTCCCCGTACTCGGCGCAGTCGCCGGTGTCGCAGCCGTTGCCGGTGTCCTCTATGACGAAGATGTCCAGGTCCGCGCTCAGGCCGCTCAAGGTGGCGGTGACGTAGCTGTCGGTGGGAGCGGTGAAGATGTATGCGTACTCGGGGCCAGACTCGTTCCAGGGGCTGCACGAGTAGCTGTCGAGGAGGTCTGTGGAGCCGGAGGCTGTGGTGTTGGAGGACTTCGACTCACCACACTCGATGGAGGCAGCCACCTGGCATGTGGTGACCGGCTCCAGGGCGCAGCTCCCGTCGCAACCGTCTCCGCCGAGGGTGTTTCCGTCGTCGCATTCCTCGGCACATTCGACTATGCCGTTGCCGCACTCCTCCGGCTGGCACACGGGGCTGCAGCCGTCACAGGCCGTGTTGTTTCCGTCGTCACAGCCTTCACCAGCATCCAGGACGGAGTTCCCACAGCCGGGGACCACCTCCACCTGGCAGGCGGCGTCGCAGCCATCGCCGGGCCCGGTGTTTCCGTCGTCGCACTCCTCCCCGGTGTCGATGACGCCGTCACCGCAGGTTGCGCCGGAGCAGTCCGTTCGGCAGGCGTCGGGTGTGGTGTCGCTGTTGTTGGGTCCGTCGTCGCACTCCTCCCCCGGGTCCACCTGGCCGTCTCCGCAGATGTCCTCCTCTAGCTGGCAGGCTCCGTCGCAGCCGTCTCCCGGGTCCAGGTTTCCGTCGTCGCACTCCTCGCCCGCCTCCAGGACGCCGTTGCCACAGTCGCCCACCTCGAAGACGCAGCTAGACGAGCAGCCGTCGCCATCATCGGTGTTTCCGTCGTCACACTCCTCGCCCGGGTCGATGACCCCGTTGCCACAGACCCCTGCCGTGAAGGTGCAGGTGCTGGAGCAGCCGTCGCCGTCGTCGGTGTTGCCATCGTCGCACTCCTCGCCGGTGTCGGGCACGCCGTCGCCACAGCGGGGGAGGGTGCAGTCGATGCGGCAGGCGTCCGCGTGGGTGTTGCTGTTGTCGGCGCCGTCGTCGCAGTCCTCGTCGCCCTGGATCTCTCCGTCGCCGCAGAACTCGCTATGACAGGTGGCCGAGCAGCCGTCGCCAGAGGAGAGGTTTCCATCGTCGCACTCCTCGCCCAGCTCCTGCTCGACCACGCCGTTGCCGCAGCCCGTAGCCTCGGTCTGGCAGATCTCATCGCAGCCGTCTCCGGCGACGGTGTTTCCGTCGTCACACGCCTCCGCGGAGTCCAGCACGCCATCCCCGCAGGAGGGGTTGGTGCAGCTCATGCGGCAGGCATCTGGCTCGATGTCGCTGTTCGCCGCGCCGTCATCGCACTGCTCGTTGAAGTCGAGCACCCCGTCCCCACAGCGCCCCGAGGAGGAGTCGTCGCCGCAGCCAGCCGTCACGACCAGGCCCGCGGCGAGAAGTGCCGCGAGCACCACTTGGGTCTTAGTCCATGTCATGATGTCGCTCCTTGTGGTCCGCGCCCTGTCGGCGGGTCCTCAGAGTTGGTGCGATGTCGCCAAGCCGCCGGCTCAGCGACGACGGCGGATGAACAAAAGAGCCAGCAAACCGACAAGTAGCAGGCCTCCAGGGGCGCCCCTGCCACCATTATTGGCGCAGCCGCAGGCGTCTGGGGCGGTGGCGCTGGGGTTTCCCCCATCCGGGCCCGGCTGGCCGGCGTCGGGACTGCTCGTGGGGATGCAGGCGCCGCCCACGCACTCCGCGCCCAGGCCGCACAGACCCACGCCGTTGTCCACCACGCCATCGCAGTCGTTGTCGATTGCGTCACAGATCTCGCCGGTGGGCAGCGGGGAAGTGCAGCCCATCCACTCGCCATCCACGCAGATCTCCTCGCCCTCGCCACAGGCGGTGTAGCAGGTCTGGTAGAGGCCCTCGTCCACCAGCCCGTCGCAGTCGTTGTCCAGGCCGTCGCACACCTCCTCGACCGAGGCCACCGCGCCGACACAATCTGACCACTGGCCGCCCACACAGCTCTGCTGGCCCTCGCTGCACTCGCCCTCGCTCTCGCCACAGGGCATGACGTCCCCGGCGGTGCAGACGCAGCCCTCGTTCACCTGGCCGTCGCAGTCGTTGTCGATCTCGTCCATGCAGTCCTCCTGGAGGTCGGGCTGCCGGGCGTCGCAGTCGGTCCACACGCCGTTGACACACTGCTCCATGCCGTCCCCGCAGGCGCTGGAGCAGGGGCGCTCGAGGCCCTCGTCCACGTTGCCGTCGCAGTTGTTGTCCATGCCGTCGCAGACCTCCTGGCTGATGGCGTAGCCGATGGTGTCCAGGGCGGCGTTGAGCTCACTCAGGTCATTGGCCTGGTAGTAGCAGTTGTCCGGATCGGTGGGCTGGGTGTTCGTCTCGTCGCAGGCGGGCAGGGCCGTGTTGCCTGCCACCGCGGCGCGGTTGAGGGTCAGGGTGTCCACCCCGTCACCGAAGCCCACCACGAAGGTGGTGATGCCCAGCGCGGTCAGATCCGCCACCGCCTGCACCGGCATGAACCGGGTGGCGGGGTCGTAGGGGTCGCACCACTGCCAGCCGTCGGTAATGAGCACGACATAGTTGTACCGCCCGGGGTCCAGGAGGGGGGCGTAGCTCGCCGCCACACCGATGGACTGCGCCATGGGGGTGTAGTTGCCACCGGGAGGAGGAGGGGTGCCCAGGGCGGCCACTATGTCGCCGGCAGAGCCGCTGGCGATGTCCACGATCACCTCGCCTGGGGAGCACTGGCTGGGCTCCGGGAAGAGCATGAGGCCCATGTCCACAGCCCCTCCATAGGTGGCTGTGAGCTGGGTGATGGCCGACTCGGCGACCTCCCACTTGGTCATCCCGGCGGTGCCGCTGGGGTAGGTCATGCTGGAGGACTTGTCCAAGATGATGAGGAGCTGGGGAGGAGTGCACGGTGTCGGGGCGGCCTCGGCGACCCCTGGAGCGAGGCCCGCCAGGGCCGAAAGAGTCACCGACAGGGTGAGCATGAAGATTGTACGTAGCATGGGGTAGCCTCCTGGGGCACGCCGCCCTGCGGAGGCGTGCTGTGTCCTGATGCCAGAGCCTGTGTGTGAAAACCACATATATGACAGCTTCCCTACATGAAGGTGTGAGAAGATTCAAGCCTCTCGTGGCATTGTAGCAAAAAACGCACGAGTCGCGTTGCCCAGTGGGTTATCGGCGGTGGTGCGCCGCGGTTGCGGCGTTTGGTGTCCGCGGCTCCACTGCTTGCGGCAGGCGAGCTGCCTCGGGCCACGAGCACGGCCCTGAGATCTGTGCCACGGGGTCTCCACAGCAGGGCCGGGTCACCCGGAGAGCGGCAGCAGCACGTGAAAGGTGCTCCCCTCCTCGGGGCAGCTCTCGGCCCAGATGCGCCCGCCGTGGGCCTTGACCGCCTGCTTGCAGAAGGCCAGACCCAG
>JAJRWW010000405.1 GCA_024276595.1 Myxococcota bacterium | reverse complement strand
GTTCGGAACGGATAACCGCTGAAAGCATCTAAGCGGGAAGCCGCCTTCGAGATTAGGAATCCCCAAGACTTCGGTCTTCTAAAGGCCCGTCGTAGACTACGACGTTGATAGGCAGGGTGTGTAAGTGCAGCAATGCATGAAGCTAACCTGTACTAATCGGCCGTGTGGCTTGGCCGTTATTCTTCTCCCAGCTATCTGCAGGGTTGGGGTCAAGGTTGTGCGCGCAAGCACATGAGCTGTGAATGGACACAGCGGATTCATCCAAGGTTTTCGGTGGCTATAGCGGAGAGGACACACCCGATCCCATCCCGAACTCGGAAGTTAAGCTCTCCAGCGCCGATGGTACTGCAGGGTTTCTCTGTGGGAGAGTAGGTCGCCGCCGGAATTAATTCTTCGCCCGAATCCAAGGATTCGGGTTTTTTTTTGCCCGCTGGCGCCTTTGCCCTCATCCTGGGAGGTACATCTTCGACACCTCCGACCAACCATGCGAAGAAGCTCCACACCATGTTGCAGCCGCTGGGTTCCGTTGCTTCTCTGCACGCTCGGTGCCATGGCGGCCAGCTCTCCAGCACTGGCTCGGGCCGGGCGGCTGGTCCTGGCGGCTGCCCCGCCCACGCTGGTGGTCGAGTCCGGGGCCACCAGGCGGCCCAGCGCCAGGATCACCCTGAAGGTGGCGCGATCAAGGGGAGCGCTGGTCAAGCTCGTGGCTCTGGCAGCGAACATTGGTCGGATCGCTGGCGTGAAGCGAGTCGCACCCGGCCGCTGGGTTGCAAGCTACCACCCCCCTCGCATGTCACGGCCAGGTGTTGCCCTCCTTCGGGCAGAGGTCACTGTCAACGGGGTGCTCCGTAGGCGTTGGCTGGCAGTGAGGCTGGCGCTCCGCCGGCACCTCGTGGTTCGCACCCAAGGGGCCGCGGAGATCTTCGTATCTGTTCAGGGTCGGGAGTTTGGACCGGTGCACCCCAAGGGCAGACAGAGGTCCATCACCGTCCCCGTGATCCTGCCTCCGGGCGCCTCGAGCTACACAGTGACCAGGGTCACCGCCAGTGGCACCACCTCGGCGAAGACGCGGAAGCTGCCCCGGGCGCGGTTTGCCCGAATGGCCATGGCGGGCCCCAGGAGCGCACCAGCGGGATCCACCATCCGCCTGGACATCTTCGTGGTGGGAAGCCGGGGCGAGAGATACACCCACAGGGTGCCCGTCCTGGTGGACTGCCCCTTTGGCAAGATCGTCAGGCTACGGGGCCAGCGATCCGCGCAGACCCTTTGGGTGAAGCTCTCGCCAAGGGTGGGTGTCGCCAGGCTGCACGCCTCCCTCAGGGACGCCCCCTCGGTGTCGGCAGTGCACAAGCTGAGGGTGCTGCCAGCCAACAGGCTCAGGCTCGTGGTCAGCGTCTCCCAAAAGCGCCTCTCCATGGTCTCCACCAAGAGCGTGCAGGTGCTGGTGAAGGTGACCGACCTGTATGGCAATCCAGCCCGCACGCCATCTTTGGACCTGCGGGCGAACGGGCAGCCGCTCGCGGTGGCGCGCCTCGAGCCGGGCCTGTGGAGGGGGTGGCTGGTGGCTCCCTCTGGCAGGCAGCCTCGAGATCGCGTGGAGATTCTGGCCACCGCGCCGAGGGCCCATGTGGGCAGGGCGCGGGTGCTGCTTCTGGGTGGAGCGGCAGTGAAGCTCAAGATCCGTCTGGGAGCTAAGGCCATCATGGCCAACGGCCGTCGCGGGGTGGACGTCTTTGTGGAGGCCAAGGATCGATTCGGAATGGACGCCATCGACAGGTCTGTGAAGATCACCTCGGACCGGGGCAGGATGGAGTTCCTGCACCGGGTCGTCATGGGGCGATTCAGGGGGCGATTCATTCCAGATCGCCTCCCCAAAGGTGGCCTGGCCGAGATAACAGCCTCCACCCGCAACGCTGGCTCGGTGACGGCCAGGCTGAAGCTGCTCCCCATCCCGCAGCAGTGGGTGCTCTCCGCGGCGCTGGGCACAGTCTCGGACCTCTCGCGGGCGGTGGGCCTGGGAGCCCTGGCGCG
Source organism: Myxococcota bacterium (assembly GCA_024276595.1). Taxonomy (GTDB): domain Bacteria; phylum Myxococcota_A; class Polyangia; order HGW-17; family JAJRWW01; genus JAJRWW01. The sequence goes on along the minus strand of JAJRWW010000405.1, from coordinate 926 downwards.
CCTGGAGTACTCGGTGTATGCGGGACCACCCTCCACCTACATTGGGGCGCAGATGGCGGTGACGCCGCACTTTGGCGTGGGCAACAGGCAGCCAGAGGATCCCTTTGCAGGCTTCTCCGTGGGAGTCACGGCGCTGGGGAGGATGCGCCTTGTGGGCGTCGGCCCATTCCGCCTGGACGCGCTCCTGGACGTGGGGCTCATGGGGGTGTACTCGGCCTACAAGCGCAGCAACCCGCCGGCCATAGACAGCTTCACCAGGGGCAGGGTGGGTTTCACCGCATCCCTGTCGCTGGAGCTGGGTCTCGCCACAACAGGGGGCCACGAGGTGCTCTTGGGCCTGACGATGCGCTATCAGACTATTGCCCTGGAGGACGCCAGGTCGGACAACCACCTCACGGTGGGGGTCAACCTGGGCTACCGATTCGCGCTCTAAGGCAGGAGCGCGGTCGATCCCGGCCTTGGCAGGATCTGCGCGCGCAGGATCTGCGCCCGTGGAGCGAATGCGATCAATTTGAAAGCTCCTTAGCTTAGGGCTATGCGTAGAGAACAAAAATGGATATCATCCCATCCCAATGCGGGGCTGCTGTCACGTCGTGGTCAGTCACCGAAGCGGGCTCGCGGTCATGGGTGTACATATCGAGGAGGACACTGGATGAATTGCCAAAAGTGTGGTGCTGATTTTCCCGACGGATCTCCGCGCTGCCCCAAATGTGGAATGCCCGCCCAGAAGCCCCAGGCGGCAGGGGGAGCCAAGAAGACCCTGTTTTTCAGCGGTGGAGTGGGTGGAATGCCCGGGGTGGGGGCGAGCGCGCCCGGTACGCCTCCGGCCGCCTCCCCCGCAGCGCCCGGGATGCCCGGCGCACCCGCGGCAGCACCTGCGCCAGGCATGCCCGGCGCGCCCGGAACCACGCCCGCGCCCGCGCCGG
>JAJRWW010000404.1 GCA_024276595.1 Myxococcota bacterium | reverse complement strand
TGTCAATCTACAAGGGGGCTCGGGCACAGACAACAACGCCGCCGAAATCGGAGCTTGGAAGTCATCTACTTGGCCTGTCCTCGCCTTTTCGTGCTACAAGCGCTCGAAACAAGGCACCGGAGGCCACCACCATGGACATAGAAAAGATAGCCAGAGACAGCAAGCTCAGGCGGCTGCTCTATGGCGGGACCATCATCCTTCTTGCTCTTCTTTCCTCTCTCTCCATCGTAAATCGCATGGGCTGCGCAAACCTGGCCACCCCGCCAGGTCACGAGGGGTACATCAAGTCGCGCCCCATTGTGGGTGCGGCCAGGTTCGTGGGCATCCAGCACGGGCCAACCTCCACGGGTTGGAGCTGGCGGCTGGAGGTCATCAACATCGACATGCGCCCACGCACCCACAGCGAGTCCATGCAGATCCTCACGGCCGAGCGCCTGGAGCTGAGGTTCCGTGCACACGCACGCATCCGCCTGCGTCGCGGATCGGTGAAGCAGCTCGTGGAGAAGTTCGGTGGCGCCAACTGGTACACGGCAAACGTGCAGCAGCAGCTCCGCTCCGTGATGCGCTCCAAGGTGCAGCGCCTCAAGGCCTTCGAGGTCAAGAGCCGCATGGCAGAGATCGCCAAGGACGTGCTCGAGGACATGCAGAAGCGCTACGCCAAGACCCCCATCGAGTTTCTGAGCGTGGACATCGGCGACATCAACTACCCGTCGGTGGTGGTGCGGTCGGTGGTGCGCAAGTTTGTCACCAACGAGGACAACGAGCGAAAGGACATCGAGCTGCGCATTGCGCAGCGACAGATCGACATCGGCATCGCAGAGGCCAGGGGGGTGGCCGACGCGCAGACGGTCATTCGGACGACCCTGGACCCCATGTTCGTGCAGTACGAAGCTCTCAAGGCGGTGGAGAAGCTCGCTGGATCCAAGAACACGACCTTCATCGTCATGCCCCTGGGGAAGCAGGGCGGCTCACCCCTCATCATGAGCCTGGCCAAGTGAGGAGCCCAACCATGCCCAACACGAAGATCCCCCCCGAGCGCAAGCCCCTTTGCTGGAAAACGATCCTCCTGCCGCTGTGGATGCTGCTGGGCCTGGGCGCCTGCACCAACCCAAAGGTCCCCGAGGGCCACGAGGGCTACGTCTACCACCGCCCCCTGGTGTTCGGAAAGGTGACCTATCGCAAGTCCCTGCGGGGCCCGTCGTCCACAGGGGCCTCCTGGCGCCTGTTCGTCACCAACATCGACATGCGCACGCGCTCCTACAAGGAGGTATTCAGGCTCCTCACCAGAGACAACCTCTCCGTGGAGTTCGAGGTGAACACCCGCATCAGCCTGCGCCCCGGCTCGGTCAAGGAGATCGTGGAGCGGTGGGGAGGCAAGCGCTGGTACCTCTGGAACGTCAAGGAGCCCTCCCGGACAATAGTCCGCCGCATGGTGACGCAGGTGAGCGCCATAGACATCCAGCTCAAGACCGAGATGGTGCGGGGCCGCATCCGGGAGCGGCTCCTGACCAAGTACAAGAAGACCCCCATCAGGATCGAGAGCGTGGACATAGGCAACATCCGCTTTCCCAAGGAGGTGACCCAGGCCATCGAGCGCAAGATCGGTCAGCAGCAGGAGCTCCAGCGGCAGGAGTACTTGCTGGCAAAGACCAAGAAGGAGGCGGCCATCAGGGTGCTGGAGGCCCTCAAGGCCGCCAAGCAGCAGATGATCATCAGCGCCACCCTGGACCCGCTGTACGTGCAACGGCAGGCGATCCAGGTCTACCGCCTCCTGGCCCAGTCCCCCAACAAGACCATCCTCGTGCTCCCCAACACCTCCGACGGGACCGGCATGCCGCTGGTGCTCTCCTCTGCCAAGCGCAAGCTTCTCTCCCCCGCGGACCGCCAGCTCCTAAAGGACATTGAGAGGCGCTACATGCAGATCGCCCGTCACTCCAAGAGGCCGCAGGACAGGCCAGGCGCGGGCTCTGCACCGGATCCAAGGCCCGCTCCGGCAGCACCGGCAGCTCCGGCATCGCCTGGAGGAGCCACATCCCCCAGGGGAGCCCAAAAGCCACCCGCAGGGCTCGAGGAGCAGCCCCCCATGGCCGGAATGCGGCCCATGGGGACCGCACGCACCCCGAGGCGGCCATCCACGCCCGGTCCAGCACGGCCATAGGCCACGGCGTACCGATGCGCCCTTGTCCAGACCCCCGCAGATTGGAGGCTCTCAGCGCCGACGGAGCGCCGCGGTGGCCTCCACGTCCACCTGCATGCTGTCCGGATCCAAGACGACCCCGTACCCCTCGCGAGCCCCGCGGACGGTGACATAGCCCTCCAGAACATCCCGGCGCACCAGCTCTGGATCCCGCTCCATGGGGTCGCCGTAACCCCCACCACCCGCGGCATCCATGGTGACCAGGTCCCCGGGGGCCAGGTGCGTCAGGCCGTATGGATCACCGGGCTCGTCCCCAACAAGAAAGCGCGCCCTGGCACCGGGCATCCCACCAAAGAGCCCCTCAGGAGGGTAGCGAAAGCGACCCGACTGCACTCCCAGCTTCACCGGTGCGAGGGGCGCATCCGCCCCCTCCGGGACCCGAAATACCACCCGGCGACCCAGGCCGCCGCGTAGCCTCCCAGGGCCACCGGTGTCGGGCAACAGCTCCCTTCGCTCCACCAACAGGGGCGTGTCGCTCTCCAGGATCTCCACGGGCGTGTTGGCGCCATTGGCCGGGAAGATGTAGCAGGACTCTCCGTCCCGGTGTGCCGACGCGCCCATGCCTCCCCCACGGATGAGCACCGAGTGAAAGGGAGCCCCGGCCCGATCCTGGCCGTAGAAAACATTCATGGTGGCCGGGGTCCCACCGCTGGCGGCGAGGACCCTCTCGGGGAGCGCGTCGGCCATGGCTCGATAGATGATCTCGGTCATGAAGTGACCGATCTGCATGCGCGCGGCCACCGCCGCCGGGAAGCGACAGTTGACGACGCTCCCCAGCGGGGCCTCCACACGGATGGGGGCCGCGCAGCCGTGGTTGTTGGGGATCTCGGGGTCGAACATGGACTTGAGCGCCATGAACACATAGGCGTAGGTGAAGTTCAGCACCACGTTGCCGCCCCAGTCCACCTGCTCCGAGCTCCCGGCCAGGTCCACGGTGATGTCCGAGCCGTGCAGGTGCACCGCCGCCCGGACAACCACGTCGTCCTTTCCCTCGGGCTGCTCGATGACCCCCTGCGCCTCGTACACCCCATCGGGAGCAGCGCCAATGGCCTCTCGCATGGAGCGCTCCGTGCGGGAGATGATCTCGTCCGCCAGCTCATCCAGGCTCTCTAGCTCGTAGTCCCGCAGGAGCTGGCGCACCTGCAGGGAGCAGACGTGGTTAGCGGCGATCTGCGAGCGGATGTCCCCGATCACCTCGTCGGGGGTGCGCACGTTCCAGCGGATGAGGTCCATCACCCCCCGGTTCTCCTCGCCGCCATCGAAGAGCTTGAGGAAGGGGATGAACAGGCCGTCCTCGAACACGTCGTGGTTGTCCGAAGAGACCCTGCCACCTATGTCGGAGTGGTGGAAGACGCAGGCGGTGAAGGCCACCACCCGAT
>JAJRWW010000403.1 GCA_024276595.1 Myxococcota bacterium | reverse complement strand
GTGCGCAGCGGCGCCCAGGACTACCTCATCAAGAGCCGCCTGGATGCCCCCAACCTGGTGCACGCGGTGAGCTTCGCCATCGAGCGACACGCCCACCTGCAGCGCCTGAACCCGCACCTGTCCGGTCTCTGGGCAGCCGCCGGGGCAGCCGATGTCCCTGGCGGCGAGATCGTGCCCCGGGAGGAGCACATCTTCTCTCCGTTGCGAGACCGCGAGCCAGATGAGCATGCCACCCTCTGCCGTCGCTACCAGGACCTCGTCCGGGCGGCTTGCAGGCAGAGGCAGTCCAAGCGCCTGGAGCCCATCTCCGAGGAGCTCCACGGCCTGGCCATGTACCTGTGCATGCTCTCGGCCGGAGCCAGCGATGTGGAGGAGATCCACCGCTGCTCCCAGGAGGCCCTCGCCGCCGGAAGCTCCACGCAGCAGACGCAGGCCTTCGTGGAGGAGGGCCAGATGCTGCTCATCGAGCTGTTTCGATACCTTATCGACTGCTACCGAGACAGCCTCCTGCGCAAGCCCAGCACAGACCAGCGCCCCGGTTGACTCTGACCCGGCCAGGCTCCAATGTCCGGGTCTCTGTGGTAGATTTGCCGTCGAGACATGCTGACACAAAAGGACATCAGGCCGGCTGTGCTGGCAGAGCAGGTGGATCAGTCCTTTGCCCGGCTCCCCCTCTCCATCGCCGTCACCCTGCTGCTTTCCATCCTCCTCATGCCGGCCCTGTGGCCCGTCGTCCACCACGACCTGGCGCTCCTGTGGTGGGGAGCCTTCCTTCTGGTGGCCGCCCTCAGGGCCGCGATGTGGTTTCTACGGCGAAGGGCGCTGTCATCTCCCCATGACGACAGCAACCCCCGCTCGTGGGCCTTCGCATTCCTGGTGGGAGGGACCCTCTCCTCCCTGGTCTGGTCCTCCTCCCTCTGGCTGATCTTTCCCCATGGCTCCGTCCACCACCAGCTCCTCCTCGTCACGGTGCTCGTGACCGTTGTGGCGGCCGGAACGATGGCCCTCTCCACCCTCTGGGAGGCCTCCCTGGCGTTCTGCCTGCCCCTGGGCCTGGCTCTCGTGCTGCGCTTTCTCACCTTGGGAGGCGCGCTCCACCTGTACCTGGCGGCCATGGTGCCGCTGCTCCTGGCCCCGGCGCTCCTGGGTTCGCGGCGCAACTTTCTCTCCCTTCGCGAGAGCATCTCCCTCCGCGAGCGACTGGAGCAGCAGCGGGAGCGCCGCCGCACCATGGCCTCTGCCATCATCTCGCTCATCGACAACCTCCCGATCGGCCTCTTCAGGGCCAGGCCGGAGCCCCAGGCGCGCTTCGTGATGGCCAACCCGGCGCTGGTGCAGATGTTCGGCTACGGCTCCGAGAGGGAGCTGCTCGCCGTGCCCCTGCGAGATCTCTTCGCCGACTCGGAGCAGCGGGAGCGCTTCAGCAAGCGCCTCCTGGAGACCGGCGGTGTCCTCGCCGAGGAGGTCCTGTACCGGCGCAGGGACGGCTCTCGCATCTGGGGGGCCATGACCGTCGGGGTCACCGCGGAGGCCGACGGGAGCACCTACCTAGACGGCACGATCATCGACATCACCGAGCGCCACAGGGCCGAGGCTGCCCTGCGCAAGGCGAAGCTGGAGGCCGAGGACGCCAACCGGGCCAAGAGCGAGTTCCTCGCAAACATGAGCCATGAGATCCGCACGCCCATGAACGCCATAATCGGAATGGCCAGCCTCATGCTGGACACGCCTCTCGAGCCCAGGCAGCGGCAATGGCTGGAGATCGTGAGCAGCAGCGCCACCTCGCTGCTCACGATCATCAACGACATCCTGGACTTTTCGAAGATCGAGGCTGGCAAGCTGGAGCTGGATACCACCGACTTCGACCTGGGCGAGCTGCTGGGGAGCGTCCTGGACACTGCCTCCCTCTCCGGCCACGAGAAGGGCCTGGAGCTCGGATACGACATCGACCCCGACGTAGAGTGCATGCTCCGCGGGGACTCGGGGCGCCTTCGCCAGGTCCTGGTAAACCTGGTGGGGAACGCCATCAAGTTCACCCGCGAGGGCTCGGTGAGGATCCACGTGGCCCTGGAGCCCGCCGCAGGTCCGGAGACGACCCTGCGTTTCGAGGTGATCGACACCGGGATCGGCATCCCCAGCGGCCAGGTCGACACCCTCTTCGAGGCCTTCTCCCAGGCCGACTCCTCGTCCACCCGCCGCTTCGGGGGCACGGGGCTGGGCCTGGCCATCTCCTGGCGCCTGGTGGCTCTCATGGGAGGCAAGATCGGCGTCAGGAGCGAGGAGGGAGCCGGCTCCACCTTCTGGTTCACAGCTCCTCTGGAGCGGCAGTCTGTTGGTAAAGGCTACCGGGCTCGGGTCACTCCCTCTTGCACCATCCGCCTGGAGAGCCCCAGGCGCCACTCCATCCGGATCCTGGTGGCGGAAGACAACCCCACCAACCAGCTCGTGGCCCTGAAGATGCTGGAGAAGCTTGGCTACGAGGCGGACGCCGTGGACGACGGAGCGCAGGCGCTGGTCGCCCTCTCGGAGCGGACCTACGACCTGGTCCTCATGGACGTGCAGATGCCAGTCATGGACGGGCTGGAGACAACCCGAGCCATCCGCGGCGCCAGCTCCGGGGTCACAAACCGTCACGTCCCGATTGTGGCCATGACCGCCCACGCCATGAAGGGAGACGAGGACGCCTGCTTGGCCGCGGGCATGGACGCCTACCTGTCGAAGCCGGTGCGCCCCGAGTCCCTCCATCAGGAGATCGCCCGCCAGCTCCTGGGCCGTGGAGCTGCGGCCCCAGTCGTCTCCCCGGGTGGAGGCTCCTCCAGCCCCTCCGAGCAGGTCCAGGAGGCAGCACCTCAGCCCCTCCAGCCTCCCCGGCAGGAGCAGGTGCTGGACATGGACGGGCTCCTGCGCCGGCTAGGTGGTGACCGGGACCTGGCCGACGAGGTTGTCCGGGTCTTCCTGCAGGATGCGCCCGCAAAGCTCTCCGAGCTCGAGGTTGCCACGAGCAGGCAGGACGCGAGGGCCGCCGCTCGCTTGACCCACACGCTCAAGGGCTCCGCCGCAAACATCGGCGCCAGCGCCCTGTCAGAGATCGCCAGGAGAGCGGAGCAGGCCGCCTCGGCCGGCAACCTGG
>JAJRWW010000402.1 GCA_024276595.1 Myxococcota bacterium | reverse complement strand
CTCGGCGTCAGTGGCGGCGGCTGTGCTGCCCTCGCCGGTCTTCTGGTATCCGAGCTGGGAGACGGGGATCTTCTCTCCAGTGCCGGTCATGACGTACCCGGTGGCGAGCTCCTCCTCGTCCGGGCGGGTGGCCGAGGCGGCGAGGAAGTCCTCCTCCGAGAGCTCAGCCGGGCGGGCATCGGGGTTTACGTTCTCGTCGATCCTGGTGGTGAAGTAGCGGATCACCGACTCGGAGAGACGGAAGTTTCGCTCCATCTCCTTGATGAGCTGGCTGTGGCCAAGGAACTGGTAGTACATGTAGATGCCCTTGAGCTGCTTCTGAATCTCATAGGCAAGTCGGCGTTTTCCCCAGTTCTCCACCACGAGCATACGCCCCTCGTCCTCCTCGATGAGCTCCTTGATCTTGTTGTTCAGCTCGAGGATACCCTCCTGCAGGGTGTCTGGCCGCAGGATGAGCACCGTCTCGAACTCGCGTAGGGTTCCCGGGTTGTCCCGGGCAGAGATGACCTCAGGCATTGTGCCTCCTCTCGGGTCTTGTTCCGCGGCTCCACCGCGGAAGCTGAGCCCCCGGGCGCCGCCGGGAGCAAGGAGTGTCAAAGCCCAGGAGATCTAGCAAAGGGCCCAAGATACTGCAAGCCATTTTGTGGACGAGCGGACGAGCGGTTGTGGGCGACCAGCGCCGACGCTGGAGCGGTTCCTCCGGGCAAGGCGCCCGGCGGCAAGATGCGTCGATGCTCCGTCGAAGACCGGGGGTAAGCCGAGTTCTGTTCCTCCGTTGGTTGCCCTTGGGAGGCGGCGGTCATTCATCTAGGCCCGTCGTTGCCGGCGGGCTCGAGCGACTACCGGGAAGCAGCGGAGGGGGCGCCCCGGACCCCCCGAGGGGGGGTCGCTTCCACATTGTCTTGCACCAGGTGGGGTTTACCATGCGATCCCCGTCACCGGGGACCCGGTGCGCTCTTACCGCACCCTTTCACCCTTACCGGTCGGGCCGAAGCCAGGGACCGGCGGTTTGCTTTCTGTGGCACTTTCCTTCGAGTTACCCCGACTGGACGTTATCCAGCACCCTGCCCTCTGGAGCTCGGACTTTCCTCCCGCGCCCTGGTGGGCGCCGGCGACCGCCTCACCGGCTCCGGCGGAGCATCGACGAAGCAATCATGGCGCAGCCAGGCCCGGTGTCAAGGGGTGGACGGGGCAGGGGGCATGGCGGAGAGGCGGTGAGCTGCGGCTCACCGGGCGGCTCACCGCGCGGCTCACCGGTGTGCGCCCGGTCCTCGTCAGCCCTGCCCAGGCGCAAGGGCTCGCGCAGAAATATGTTCGTCACACCGAGGGCGTCGAGGCGCCCGGTTGGCAAGGCGCGAGGAGGGCGAATACATTGACGTATTTAACCGACGAGCAACGCAGCCAGCCGGGATGAGTCGACGGCCGAATGTAGAAGTTATTCCTGCGCGAGCCCTAGGGTCTCAAGGCCCGTCGCAGGGCAGGTGTCAGCCGCTGGCCTTCTGGTCGGCCCCCTCCTCGCCGCTCGATGTCTCGGTATCGTCGGCCTTGGGTGCGCCGCTCGAGCCCTCTTCGTCACAGAAGACGGCGGACTTCAGGTAGATCATGCGCTGACAGATGGGGCAAAACTCCATGGAGTTGGCGTAATAGAGCGTGTTGTAAAGCTGTGGCAGGATGGCCATGTTGCAGCCCGTGCAGTGACCATCCACTGCCTCCACCACCGAGGGGTGGCGGCGGCTGGCGATCTGGTCGTAGCGCCTCTTGACGCTGGTCTCCAGCCCAACGGAGCCCTCCTCTCGCCTGGTCTTCAAGCGGCCCAGCTCGGCCTGGAGGCGGTCCATCTCGCCCCGGATCTCCTCCTCTTCCACAGAGAAGCGCTCCTTCAGCTCGACGAGGTCTCCCTGCCGCGCTTCCACCTGGGCGCGCCGGGCGTCCACCGCCTGCATGGTCTGGAGGATCTCGTCCTCCATGTCCGCCGCCTGCTTGCGGCTGGTGTCGAGCTGTCGTTGCAGCGCGAGGGTCTCCCGGTGGGCAGTGGACTCCTGCATCTGCTTACGGATCTTTACGATCTGAGCCTCCAGGAACTGGTGCTCCTCCTCCTTCTCACGCTTCCACCTGTCCTCCTGGTCCAGCGCCTCCTGCTCCTTGGCCAGCAGCTCCTCGAGGGCAGCGACGTCCCGATGCATCTCGTTCAGCCGCTCGGGGAGCGCCTTGAGGCTTTTGTTGATGGCGATGATCTCGGCGTCTAGCCCCTGCAAGGCCAAGAGTATTTTTATCTGCGCTTTTACGTCCACGACTGACCTCCAGCGGATGGGCCCACCTGGATTCGAACCAGGGACCTACCGGTTATGAGCCGGCGGCTCTGACCAACTGAGCTATGGGCCCGAGCGAAAGCGAAAAGGGTGCGCCTTCGGGTGCAGCGCGCCAAAATGGACAACGCCTCCTTCGGTGAGCGAGGGAGGCGTCGTTGTCTCGGGCCGCCTCGGAGGCTGCCCTGGGAGAGCCCGGAGAGGGAGATGTCCCTGGGTGGAGACATCTGCTCCGGGCATTTGAGCCGCGTGGAGAGGAGCTTGATGGGCATCTCCACCTGGGCCCTGTTGGGGTGTGGGCATCTCGTCATCGACGACCCCTTGGGGTGGTTTCCGCGCCGGCCTGGGTTGGCGAAAGCCCCAGGGTCGAGCACGACCGGGGGGCATAATAGGAGAGAGGTCCCAGGGCGTCAACCCATTAAGCCGGGGCGGAGAGCTCCGGGGGCGAAATCCAGGGAGGCCAGGGCTCAGAGCGACGAGGCGATGTGGTCTGGGGGGCGGCGCTTTCCTCTCGACCCCGGCGTCAGCCATGGAAGGTCTTGTGGTCCTTCTCCAGCGAAAAATGGCTCTCCCTGCGCAGGGTCGGCATGGGGTCGTCGTACTGGAGGGCAGCCAGGAGCTCCCGCGGACGGAGGGTTCCCTCGGGTCTGGCGGCGAGGGAGAACCTGAGCACGTGGCCGCCCCTTGGACCTGGCTCCAGCTCCAGGTCCAGCAGTGAGGAGCGAAGGTCGATGGTCCTCGCGGGCCCGGGCCCCTTGGCCTTGCGGATCACCTCCAGGGTGCGTAGGGCGAGGAGCTCGGCAACGCGACGGCACGCCTCGTCCGGGTCGGCTCCCTCGGGGAGCTGGGCCACATACACCGAGCCGTGGCACTGGGATGCCAGCTTGGGCTCGGATGGGTCCACCCAGCGGGCTCGGCGGAAGACGAGGCCTGGGAAGCTCGCCGCCTGGAGGCGCTGGAGGAGGGTGTCAGCGCTCAACGGCTCTCCCGAAGCTGGGTGAATCCACAGCTCCGCCAGCTCGGCGCTCCCCTGGACGCCCACCGGCAACGGGGGGGAGAACTGGAGGCGAGGGCGGGGGTTGTAGCCCTTGCTGTAGGACGGGCGAAGCCCAGCTCTTCGCAGGATCCGTGGCAGGTGTCGCACCAGGTCCAGGTGGCCCAGGTAGGCCGCCGGGCCCTCTTTCGAATAGCAGATCCGCAGGCGCCTCGGCTCCTCCAGGGGCTGCACCGGAGGCCGGGGTTCCGGGCTCGCGGGCTTCGGGCTCGCGGCAGCGGGGAGGGTCTCGGTGGAGCCCAGGGCGCGACCGGGAGGGCTCTCCATGCACCCAAGCCCGCAGCGGAGGCAGGCCATCGACTCGGTGGCCGGGGTGCCGGGCACCCCGCAAGGGGGGCCCACCTTGCCCTGCTCCATGCGGTCGCGCTCCTTGGCCAGGAAGCCCGGATCCAGGCCGACGTGGACATGATCCCATGGCAGCCGGCCCGCATGGGGCAGCGGCGCCAGGTAGGTCTCCGGGTCCACCCCGGCAGCCTCGAAGGCCTGGCGCCACAGGTCCGGGCGGAACTGGTCCTCCCAGCCGTCGAACCTGGCCCCCATGCGATAGGCGTGCTCGACCACGTCGGCCAGGCGCCTGTCGCCCCGGGCCAGCCTCCCCTCCAGCAGGCTCATGTCCACCTGGTGCAGGCGCAGGCCCAGGCGGCGCGAGAGCGGGTGGCGGCTGAGGATCTTCTGCTTGCGGCGTAGCTCCTGGGCCGGCGCCATCTCGCACCACTGCATGGGTGTGTGGGGTTTTGGAACGAAGTTGTTCACCGCGCAGGTGACCCTGGGTGGCCGCCTGCCCGCCGCCCCCTTGGCAGCCCAGCGGACCCGATCCGCCAGGGCCAGGATGGCCTCCAGGTCCTCGTCCCGCTCCCCTGGCAGGCCCATCATGAAGTAGAGCTTGATGTGCGTCCAGCCGCGGGCCGCCACCTCCCTGGCGGTTTGAAGCAGCCCATCCTCAGAGATCCGCTTGTTGATACGGTCCCTCATGCGCTGGCTGCCCGCCTCGGGCGCGAAGGTCAGGCTGCCGGCCCGGCCGGTGCGCAGGTCGTCGAGCAGAGATCCATCCAGCCCGATGGCGCGCAGGGACGAGACGGAGAGGGAGACGTCCCTGTGCGCCAGGTCCTGGGCGGCCCCAAAGAGCAGCGGGCCCAGGGCCGAGTAGTCTGCCGTGGAGAGGGCCGTGAGGGAGACCTCGTCGTAGCCCCCCTGCTCCGATCGGCGGCGCAGGGCGGAGAGCACTCCCTCCACGCT
>JAJRWW010000401.1 GCA_024276595.1 Myxococcota bacterium | reverse complement strand
TGGGCGTCCTCGGCCCACGCCGGGGAGGAGGAGCTCGTGGTCTCCCCGGCGCCCGCCTACTCCGTCGTGCGCGCATCGGGAGCCACTGCCCACGGCGGCGAGCTGCGCCTGGACGTGGACTACGGCCTCTCGGACTCCTGGGCGATCCGTGGCACTGCGAGCTACGCCGCTCACTACCTCCCGGGCGAGGCAGGGGATCCGCTGTCGGTGGGTGGCCTGGGCTTCGGCGTGCTGTACACCTTCGACGTGTTGAAGGTGATCCCCTTTGCGAGCCTCACGGCGGGAGCGGTTGCCCTCGGAGGCGCTGGTCAGGGGCTGCGCTTCGATGCGGTGCTTTCTGTCGGCGTGGGCCTGGACTACCTGGTGAGCCGCTCCTTCTCCGTGGGCTTCGAGGTGCGCTATCACCTCCTCATCCCCGACCTCCTCCGGTATCCAATGTGGCTCGGAGTGAGCCTGCGTCTCTCCTGGCGCCGGCAGTGATTCCTCGCTCCCCAGGTCGATCCAACCCCCACCACCTGGTTCAGGCGACCCCCCTTCGCTCCGCAAGGAGAGGACCGTGGGCTGTGGCGGCTGTGGCAACGGCCTTTTCATCCGGACATGTTTCTGCCATACTCGGTGGAACAATTCGTAATCTGGCTGAAGATCGTTTCGTCGGCTTGGTCGCCGGCTGTATGCGTTGAAGGAGGATGACGTGCGCCCATATCGTAACAAAGCAGCGGTCGCTGCCATGACCTTGGCCCTGGCCCTTGGCCTCGCCGCCTGCGGGGACGACTCCGCCGCTGGCGGGAACAACAACGAGAACAACGCGAATGTCAATGACAACAACAACGTCAATGACAACAACAACCAAAACAACAACACCAATCCAATCTGCCTGCTGAACATGTGCGAGGAGGACTCCCACTGCGCCACCTGCTCGGAGGGGAGAAACACCTGCCTGGTGGAGGAGAACCGCTGCGTGGCCTGCAACCCCACCACCGGAGAGGGCTGCCCAGCCGGCCAGGAGTGCTCCTCCTACGGAATCTGCGTGGAGGCGGGCCTGACCTGCCCCACCGACGGTGAGGGCAACCCCACGGTGGTCTGCGTGGAGAACGCCGACTGCTTCGCCTGTAGCCCCATGAACCAGGTGTGCGACACCGACAGCCACCAGTGCGTGGCCTGCACGGAGACCAACACCAGCCACTGCCTGCCCACTGACATCTGCCTGGACGGCCGCTGCTCAAACCCCTGCCCATCGAGCTGCGACGAGGACTCCGACTGCGGAGACTGCGAGGGGGCGAACGCCTGCTTCCAGCACCAGTGCAGCGAGTGCTCCGACACCTGGCCCTGCCCGGCGGGCCAGCAGTGCGAGAACGGGAGCTGCGTCTACCCCTGCGGGCTCATTGGCCCCACCCCGGGCACATGCGAGCAGAGCTCCGATTGCGAGCATTGCGGCGACACCGCCGCCACGGACCCCTGGGTTTGCGACATCCCCATCAACTCCACCCACGGCGTGTGCACACCTCCGGCCGCGGGGTGCGCGGACCTGGGCGGCCTCACCCTCCCGGCGCCGTGGAACCAGTACACAGAGCTATGCTCCGACGACCAAGGCTGCTCGGGCGTGGCCATCGACTACAACCTGGGGCCCGTGGTCCGCGACGCGATTGGTGACACCATCGACGTGTTCGGCCTGGCCACCATCACAATCGGGGACACGGTGGTCTCCTACGGCATGAACCGCTGCGCCACCATCGACCTGGCCGGCATCGAGTGCGGCCTCTGCGTTCCCTGCGTCGAGGACTCGGACTGTGCGCCCATCGACATCACACCACACATCGACGACCTGCTTGTGGGAGATGGCCTGTCGGAGTTCATCATCGACCTCGCCCTGGGCATCATCTTCGGCGACGAGCCTCCGCAGCTCAACTTCTACTGCCAGCCGGTGGCCGCGGGGTACGGCGTGTGCGCCCCCTGCTCGAACCCATTCCAGGCCTGCGGAACCACCAGCGGAGGCGGGGGCAGCGGAACCTGCGACCACGACGTGTGCACCGAGGGCACCCCCCTGGACCCGTCCTGCGGCGACTGCGCGGCGTCCGTGTGCGCGGCAGACTCCTTCTGCTGCAACGACACATGGGACGCCATCTGTGTGAGCCAGGTGGACACCCTCTGCGCGGCGAGCTGCGGCGGTGGCAACGACTGCTCCGTGGACATCTGCACCGACGACACCCTCGCCGCCCAGAACATCCAGTGCAACGCCTGCGTGGACGCCATCTGCACCGACGATCCCTTCTGCTGCAACACCGCCTCCGGAGCCTGGGACCAGTACTGCGTGGCCGCCACCCAGGACGCCGCCTACGCATCCGAGTGCGACCCGATCTGCGCCGGCGGATGCGCCCACAGCGAGTGCGAGTCCGGGCCGCCGCTGGACTCCACCTGCTCCGCCTGCGCCGTGGCGATCTGCGCGGCCGACTCCTTCTGCTGCGACACGGACTGGGACTCCCTGTGCGTGGACGCGGCGGTCGCCGACGACGTCAACTGCTCCTGCCCATAGCTCCAGCCATTGAGGCGAGCCGCTGAGCTCGCCGCCGCAACCTGCCTGGCGAGGGCCACGCTGCAGCCACAAGCCCCACTACAGGCTCAGCCTCGCCGACCGGGCTTCTCCTTGCCACGCTTGCGAAAAAACAGCCGGAGGGGGGTCCCCTCGAAGCCGAAGGCGTCCCGCAGGCGATTGGCCAGGTAACGCCTGTAGTCGGTCTTGACCCCGTCGGGGGTGTTGCACGAGAAGATGAAGGTGGGCGGCCGCACCGACACCTGGGCCACGTAGTAGAGCTTCACCTCCCGCCCCCGACAGGCCGCCGGGTGGTGGCTCTCCACGGCGTCGGCGAGGAAGCGGTTCAACGTGGAGGTGGAGATCCTGCGGTCCCACTGGGAGAACACCCTGGAGATGACCCGGGGCAGCTTCCCGAGGCCGCTGGGCTCCTTGGAGGAGACCCCCAGCACAGGGGCGTAGCTGACAAAGCGAAGCTGGTCCCGCAGGTCCGCCAAGACCTCCCTGTACGCCTTGCTACCCACCGGAACCAGGTCCGTCTTGCTGAGGAGCAGCACCAGGGCGCGGCCGGCGTCGTGACACATGGAGGCGATCTTGGCGTCCTGCTCCCTGACCCCCTCGGCGACGTCCACCAGCAGGCAGGCCACCTGGGTACGCTCTATGGAGCGGATTGCCTTCACGACCGCTATCTTCTCCATGTGGATGTAGCTGGTGCGCTTGCGACGGATCCCCGCGGTGTCCATGAGACGCAGCCGCTCCGAGCCCGTGTCCCAGATGGAGTCCACCGGGTCGCGCGTGGTGCCCGGCGTGGCGTCCACCAGCATCCGGTCCTCCCCGATGAGCCGGTTCACCAGCGATGACTTGCCCGCGTTGGGACGCCCCACCAGGGCCACCCTCTTGAGGTCATCATCTGCCGAGGGAGCGTCCTCGCCGCCAAGAGCCTGGCCTCTCAAGCGATCCACGAGCCCGTCCAGCAGGTCGGCGACGTTTCGGCCGTGCTGGGCGCTGACGGGGACAACCTCTCCCAGGCCCAGCTCGTAGAACTCCGCCGCGTGGAGCTCCTGCTGGGGGCCGTCGGCCTTGTTGGCCGCCAGGATCACCTCCTTGCCGCTCGACCTGAGCAGGCCCGCCACCTCGCCGTCCTCCACGCAGACCCCGGCGCGAGCGTCCACGACAAAGATGATCACCTCTGCCTCGTCGATGGCCACGTCCACCTGCCCACGAATGGAGCTCGAGAGGGACGAGGGATCGGCCGGCGTCAAGCCCCCGGTGTCGATGACCACGAAGTCCTGACCGTCCCAGTCCCCCTCGCCATAGAGGCGGTCCCGGGTCACCCCGGGGTCGTCCTGAACGATGGCCAGCCGACGCCCCACCAGGCGATTGAACAGGGTCGACTTGCCCACGTTGGGGCGACCCACTATGCAGACGACGGGCTTCACAGACACCCTACTGCTCGTATCCCACGCGCCGCATACCGGCGACGCTGCGGGACCAGTTGGGCATCACCACCACGCGCAGCTTCACGTGCACGGGCACCTCCAGAAGCTCCGCCAGGCTCTCCCGGGCTGCGACGCCGATCTCCTTGATGCGCGCGCCCCCCTTGCCCACCACGATCCCCTTTTGGGAGTCCCGCTCGACGTAGATGACCGCCTCTATGACCACGTCGCCCTTGTGGAGACGCTCCAGGTATCGCTCCACCCGAACCGCGGTGGAGTAGGGCACCTCCTTGCGCGTGCACAAAAAGACCTGCTCCCGAATGGTCTCGGCGGCCAGCCAGCGCAGGGAGCGGTCGGTGA
Source organism: Myxococcota bacterium (assembly GCA_024276595.1). Lineage (GTDB taxonomy): Bacteria > Myxococcota_A > Polyangia > HGW-17 > JAJRWW01 > JAJRWW01. Next base: position 4,305 of record JAJRWW010000401.1, on the reverse strand, counting down.
GCTCGTCCCCGTCGAAGTAGGCCGGACCCTCGGGCAGGCGAGGCCAGATCTCTCCGAGCAAGGAGTCCACGCCATCCCCCAGCAGGGCCGAGATGGGCACCACCGCCTTGGCGTGGCTCCAGCACTCCATGAGCGGCAGGAGCTGCGCCTTGTCTGCCAGCAGATCCACCTTGTTGATCGCCACAACGAGGGCCACGCCCCTCTCCTCTGCCCGTCGGGCGATGTCCCGCTCCACCTCGCCCACACCCCTCCGCCTGGATGATGCCGCAGCATCCACCACCAGCACCACCAGGTCCGCGTCGGAGATGGTGGCCAGAGCCTGCTTCACCATGTAGCTGCTCAGCGACCGGTCCGGCCTGTGCACTCCGGGGGTGTCCAGCAGAACGATCTGCCCGCCAGGGCTGGTGAGCACGCCCAGGATTCGGTCCCGGGTGGTCTGCGGCTTGGGGGTGACAATGGCCAGCTTGCTGCCCATCAGACGGTTGAGCAGGGTGGACTTCCCCACGTTGGGCGCTCCCAGCAGGGCCACGAACCCCGCCACGTGGCTCGAGTCCCTTGAATCCACAGGCGGCGCTGAGCCCGGCCGTCTCTTGTTGCTGTCTTCGCTCATTGGCTGTGCATCCGTGACGATTCCGTGTATCACTATATCGCTGCAGGATCCAAGCACCAATGTTCCCCTACCTCTCCTTTGCAATGGCCCTGGTAGCGGCCGCCATCAACCTCGGCCTGGTGCAGCTCCCCACGGGGCACTGGCCCGGCATCTCCCTGGGCATGGCCGCAGCGCTGCTGGGAGCAATGGAGCTCCGAGGCCCGAGGGCCGAGCCGGCCAGAGACCGAGCCGGTCGCGCGCTGGCCTGGATGGGGGTGGGCATCGGCCTTGTGGCCGCCCTGCTCGGCGTGGCCGTCTACCTGGGCTGGATCCTGGCTGCCGCGCGGCTTGCCTGACCCTCCATCAGCCCTCCTCGGTGGCCAGCGAGGCTCGCTTGGCCTCCAGCCGCCGCTTCAGCGAGTCCACCGCCTCACCCTCCACGCCGGCCTTCTCCAGGGCCTCGACCGCGGCCGAGAGGACCTGGATGTCCTCCTTCACCCGGTCCACCAGCGCCTTGTGCATGGCCTGAAAACGGCTGTAGAAGTCCACGAGCTGGTCCCCCTTTCGGAGGTTCCACACCTCGGTGAACCTGTCCTTTTTCACCTCGTCCATGTACCTGCCCATCTTGAACAGGGGGCCGGCCGTTCGGTGAGTGATGACGATATTGAAAATGAAGATCACCACCAGGAACACCACGCCGAAGGCGATGATCGCCACCAGCAGGACCAGCTCTCGGTGGCTCCGCCTGGCCGCCGCCTCGGCGTCCTGCTTCTTGCGCTGAGCCACCCGCTCGGCGTCCTCACGCCTGCGCTGCTCGGCCAGGCGCCGATCCTCCTCGGCACGACGAGCGACTATCGCCGCGTCGTCCTTCTTCAGGTCTGCCATGGCCACCGCGGCGAGCTACCGCATGTCTGGATCCTTGTCCTGGAGCTGCACCTTGAGCATCTCCGTGGCCACGTTCAGCAACCTCTTGATGTCCTTGGTGGCGGCGGCGCGGGTCTTGCCGAAGAGCTTCGTGGTCCGCCGCCGCTGCCTCTGGAAGAGCGCGGTGGACTCCTCGCTGTGCTTTTTGAACTCACGGTTGGCCTGCCGCGTCTCCCAGATCACGAGCGCTCCGAGCGCTGTGCAGACGATGGCCGCTATCACCACGCTGATAATTGTGTTGCGGAGCTGGTAGTCCTTGTCGATGAGATAGTTCCGCCAGCTTCGTTGATGCTTGCCGCCGCCAGCCGGCCGATTTGGTTTGTCCGCCATTATCCAGACCTTTCCTCAAGACCCCGTCGTCTACTGCGTGTTGAGAAACCTGTTGATGTCGTCCTTGAGGGCGCCCACTAGGGCCGCCACGAGCTGTCTCACCACCGCCCGGCTGGTGGCCCCGGGCACCGCAGCGGAGGCGCCAGCGTTGCCCTTGATGGACTGCCCTGGATAGGTGGTAAAGAGCACGCTCACCTTCACCTTCACCTTGCCACCGTCCCGGCTCACCTTGACGGTGGTGTCCAGGTAGTATGCCTTCATGCGTCTTTTGCGCAGGGCTCGGCGGGATGGCTTGCGGCACCTGCGCCAGCCCGTGACCACATCCGTACGCCGCCCGAGCAGCCGGTACAGGTGCCGCCGGGTGAGGGTCACGGCCAGGCGGCGCATGGCGCCCTTGGACCTGATCTTGTCCATGTTGATGTAGAACCGCTTGCCCGATGTCCTGGAGGGGCACAGGTGCTCCAGGGCCTTGCGTGCAGCTCGCTTGAGCCGGCTCCCCCCGGACCTGGCCACCTTCCTGAGGGCCCCGATGGCCCTGGTGGAGTACATCCCGCCCAGAGCGCGGGCGGCGATGCTCCGCACGGTCTCGTCCTCGGCGGAGTCCTTCAATGTCTTGATCAGCGCCCGCTCGACGCGGGGATCCACGTACTTGCGCAACATGATGACAGCCACCACCTTCACCTTCGAGGAGCCGCCACCCCTGAGCCGTCGGATCAGGTTGTCGACGCGGTCGGCGTGCGCAGGGGTGGATGTCAGCCAGATGGCGGCCAGCAGGGCGAGGGATGGGGTAAGCTTCTTCATGGCAACTCGCAGGCAGCGGAGCATCTCATGTACCGGGGCTCTCAAGTGCTAGGACGTCCGCATCCGCGCCCACATTCATCCGAGCGAATCTGTAAGCAACCACGCCAACAAAGTCGAGATCAATTGTTCTTTTTACACAATATCAAACAGATGGCTCGGTTACAACGTGAGAAATCCCAGGCTTTGGCTGGACCCGAGGCCAGCGGGCAGGTAGGATGGCCAGCGTCTACCACGACCTCAAGGGAGCCATCCAATGCTGTGTAACATGATCCGCAGCGAGCTGATCCCCATGGGTGAGCTGTCCGCCGCCCTCGACGCCATGGGACACGAGGACCGCCTCGCTGCCCTGCGAAGCCTCTCCGGATCGGAGCTGGCCAGGCTCTACGACCGGGCGGTAGAGTCGGAGCCAATCACAATGGAGCATTTCGTGCCTCCCGACCGTCCGGAGCTCTCCGAGGTCATTCACCACGGAGTAAACTCGCTGCCCCTGTTTCGGCGCTTCCAAAAGCGCTTCTGCCGCTCCACGAACCTCCTAGGCCAGCGGGCCATCTACGGCTACAACGAGGGGCTCACCCGGCCAGCGGTGGGGCCGGGCTACTTCGTGCTCCACCCCACCACCGGGGTGGAGCACTGGGAGCCCCGCGGGGCGGTGGTTATCGACTACCACCTGGAGCCCGACGGTCCCCTGGTGTGCACCTGGCCCGAGCCCAGGCCCAACGGCGACGGGCTCGGGCACTTCGTCTACCACCGGACTCGCGACTTCATGCGCCGCGTCTCAGAGCACGTCTCGGTGGGCTCCGCCTACAAGGACGAGGACAAGATGGGCGCCTACTTCGCCCTGTGCAGGGAAGATTGACAGCCGCTACATCTTCCACTTGCCGAACATCTCCTTGGGGAGGCTCGCCAGGATCTCCTTCAGCTTCTCCGGGTCCTCGGATGAGCTGGCCAGATCCACGTTGCCAGTGTCCTCCACCTGGATGCCCGCCTCCTCGATCACCTCCTGGGCGACTCCAATGTCGCACCCCGCACGCACCGCCAGGGCGATGGAGTCCGAGGGGCGCGCGTCGATCTCCAGGAGGCGCCCCCCCGCCGAGATCGTAATGGACGCGTAGAAGGTGCTGTCCTCGATCTTGACCACGTCCACCCGCAGAACCTTGGCGCCCACCTCATCGATGATTCTCATGACCAGGTCGTGCGTCATGGGGCGCGGCAGCTCCACGCCCTCCAGCTTGGCGGCAATGGCGCTGGCCTCCATCACGCCGATCCAGATGGGGACCAGGCAGGTGGCGTCCTCGTTTTTGAGGATCACCACCGGCAGGTTCGACCGGGGATCCATGACCACGCCAGACACCCGCATACTCACAAACTGATTCATTCGACAGACTCCCTGGGTGACACGAGCTCGCCCTCCAGAGTGTGACTCCCTGCCGCAACAATAGCAACCTCCACCAGGTCCCCCACCTCCGGGAGAGCGCCCACCGCCCCCGAGGGGGCCGCACCTGGCGCGGTGAAGTTCACCACCACATTCCCCCGGGTCCGCCCCGCGAGCTGGCCTCCTCCCCGCCTGGAGGGCCCCTCCACCAGCACCTCGCGCACCTCCCCAACCCTGGCGGCCAGCCGCTCGGCGGTGATCTCTGACTGCAGCGCCTGCAGCTCGGCCA
>JAJRWW010000400.1 GCA_024276595.1 Myxococcota bacterium | reverse complement strand
AGCGAGGCAAGACTCACATCAGGTCTCTGGGGGGGCGTTGCGCGTGAAGATCTCTGCGAGCCGATCTCGCAAGGTGGGGCCGTCACCGATCTCCCTTGCCCTGGCGGCGCAGCGCATTGCCGCCGAGAAGTCACCGCACAGGATGGCCGACTCGGTGGCCAGCAGAAGCTCCGAAACCGCCGCGATCTTTTTCCCCATCTCCAGGTAGGCGGCCGCGAGGTCCATGCGGGTCTGGTAGTCGTGGGCCGAGCGGCCGTCCCCATCCGAGGCCGTGTCCGGCTCGATGACCAGCATTCCAGTGGCGTCACCGACATCTCCCGTATCGCGCTCGGTCTCTGCAAGCCGTGCCGCCAGGGCATACACGCAGCCACGGCAGATCCCCCCATTGACACCCTGGAGAAGCACATCCGGGGGCTCGGGAGAGGCGCCACAGAAAAGGCACCTGTGTGACGCCTTGACCCTGTCACGCTTCATCTTCAGTGTCTCGTCCATGTGTCCATTATCCCCGCGCCAGTCCCGATTGCAACGGGTGCATGTCACTGCCGCACCGGGCGTCGGCGTTTGGGTCGGCGCTTGCTCTCGCTCTCGCAGATCCCAGACCTTGACTGCGGTGCCGTGGTGGGGATAGTATCGTACTCGGGCGTAGGAGTCGCAGTTGGCTTCTCGCTCGGTGGCAACTAGAGGTGAAGCGCTCCGTAGAAGTAACCATCGACGGCAAGGCCATCGCGCTCAAGTCCGACTATGAGCAGGCCTACCTCGATGACCTGGCAAGCTTCGTGGAGGAGCAGTATCGGGAGGTGACCTCGGCGCGTGGTGGCAACCCTTACCGGCAGGCGGTTCTCGCGGCCCTCAACATCGCCGACGAGCTGTTTCGGCTCAGGAGGCGGAATCGGGAGCTGCAGGAGGGTGTCAGGCAGCGCTGTGAGAGGATTCAGAAGCTTTTGAAGGAGATAGATCCCCTGAGGGCCCGGACGCCATCCGGCGGCCCCGGGCAGGGGTAACGGCTCGCGGCAGGTGCCCTTGCTGGCCGGCCGCGGAGAGAAAGCAAGTGGAGGCTGAAAAAACAGCGTAGCCTATTGCAACACAACAGGATTTCGTGGTATCCCCTGCTCGGTGCGAGCTGAGAGAACATACCCGAGCCAACACCTCAGAAAAGGGAGCTGCGTCATCTCGCGGTGTGTAGCCCCTGATGGGGGTTGCCTAATGCGAGAGCAAGGCACCCACTTCACCAAGGTTTCGACCGACGCAGGTTCGATTTGTCTCTCACCCGGCCAGAGCGGGGGATATTTTTTTGTTTTCCATCTGCCTCGTGCAGATGTTCACATAGATTCTGAGGCACTCAACCCGACGCTGACGGCCAATCATCGCCGTCTGCGTCGGAAGCAGATAGTCGGAAGGAGCCGCGCATTTGCCGCGTAGGGCTAGCACCGATGGGGCTCGAAGGGCGACAGCAGGAGAGATCCATGCTGTCGCCACCTGCTGCTGAGCCCTCCTGCCGTCCCCAGAGTCTCTAGATGCGGGTTGCCTGACCGCGCAGCCGGACCATCCCGGCGGCCGCTTCCGAAGGGCAGCCCATTGTGGAGATGCACCCATGGATCCTCTGTGGATGGTCGCGGTGTTGGTAGCGCTGGCGGCCGGGTTTTTTGCTGGCCTCAAGCTGTACTCTCTTCGCTCCAGGCAGCGTACCGAAGCCGACCGGGATCGCCTCATCGAGGAGGCCAGACGAGAGGCTGAGGCTGTGCGCACGGCGGCGGAGCACGAGGCCCGGGAGACGGTGCTCCGCGAGAAGGAGAGGGTGGAGCAGGAGCGTGCCGCGCAGGCGCAGCAGGCAAAGGAGCGCGAGCGGGAGCTGCGCAAGCAGGAGCAGGCGCTCAAGGGAGAGCTTCAGCGCCTTCGGAAGCAGGAGAAGGACATCTCCCGCCGGGAGAAGTCGGTCAAGAAGAAGGAGCAGGCCGCCGAGTCCACCGCGCGGAACGCCGAGCGCGCCCTCGCCAACGCCAAGGAGCGCCTGGAGCAGGTGGCAGGCATGTCCGAGGAGCAGGCGCTGGAGGTGCTCAAAGAGGAGCTGATGGATGAGGCCAGAAATGCGGCCGCGGCAAAGATCCGGGCGATTGAGGAGGAGACGGAGGCCGAGTGTGACGCCCGGGCAAAGTCCATCCTGGTCACGGCCATCAGCCGCTATGCGGGCGACTATGTCTCCGAGCGGACGGTGTCGGTGGTGCAGCTAGCCTCAGACGACCTCAAGGGGCGAATCATCGGGCGTGAGGGGCGTAACATCCGTGCCCTGGAGGCAGCCACGGGCGTGGACCTGATAATAGACGACACCCCGGAGGCGGTCATCATCTCGTGCTTCAACCCCCTGAGGCGGGAGATAGCGAAGATGGCCTTGACCCGACTGGTGGCGGATGGGCGCATCCACCCCACGCGCATCGAGGAGATTGTTCGCAAGAGCGAGCGCGAGGTCGAGGCCCTTTGCAAGGAGGACGGAGAGCAGGCGATCTTCGACCTGGGGCTGCACAGGATCCATCCGGAGCTGGTGAGGCTCCTGGGGAGCCTGAAGTTCCGCTCGAGCTACGCACAGAACCTGCTGCAGCACAGCGTCGAGGTGGGCTTCCTCACGGGGCTCATGGCCTCCGAGCTGGGGATTGGCGCCAAGATGGCCAGGCGGGCGGGCCTGCTGCACGACATAGGCAAGGGAGTGGACCACCAGCAGGAGGGGTCCCACGCGGAGGTGGGCGCTGCGCTGGCCAAGAAGCACAACGAGCCCCAGCAGGTCGTCTCGGCCATTGCCAGCCACCACGGCAGGCCAGCGCCGAGCACTGTCATCGACCACCTGGTGCAGGCGGCCAATGAGCTCTCCTCCCGGCGCCCCGGCGCACGAAGGGAGACGCTGGCGTCCTACATCAAGCGCCTGGACGACCTGGAGCGCCTGGCGCTCTCCTTCAAGGGGATCAAGCGGGCGTACGCCATCCAGGCCGGCAGGGAGGTGCGCATCTTGGTGGACACCGACACCGTCTCCGACGACCGCACCATCGTGCTCTCGAAGGAGATAGCTCGAAAGGTCCAGGACGACATGAGCTACCCCGGGCAGATCCTGGTGAACGTGATCCGCGAGAGCCGGTCCACCGGCACCGCCAGGTAGGATGCCGATCTGGCTGTCGACAAGGCCCAGGGGAGAGGCATGACCGCTCCCATCGTGTACTGGAACGGCGAGCTGGTGCCAGCGGACACGGTCGCCGTGAGCTGCTCCGACCGCGGGTTCTTGTTGGGGGAGGGCGCCTTCGAGACCATGCGCTCCTATGGGGGACGTGTCTTCAGGCTGAGGGCACACCTGAGCCGCCTGTGCTCGACCCTTGGGTGGCTGGGAGTGCGGCTCGAAGAGACCCCAGACCGCCTGGCCTCGGCAGTGGCCGAGGTGCTCCTCCAAAACGGTCTGCTGGACGCGCGGCTGCGAATAACTGTCACGAGCGGTCCCGGGGCTGCCTGGCTGGAGCCCGCTGCCAGGCAGCCCTCTCGACTGATCGAGGCT
>JAJRWW010000399.1 GCA_024276595.1 Myxococcota bacterium | reverse complement strand
GGCCATGTCCGCGGGCAGGTCTGCGCGCCAGACCATGCGCTCTCCCCGGGTGGGATGATCCAGGCCCAGCACCGCCGCGTGCAGGGCCTGCCGCCCCAGCTCTCGCGCCAGGCTGCGGAGCCGCGCATCTTTGGGGGCACGGCCATAGAGCGGATCGGCCAAGATCGGCGCGCCGTGCTCGGACAGGTGTACCCGCACCTGGTGGGTGCGACCCGTCTCGAGCCGCGCCTCCACCAGGGAGATGCCGGCCAGGCGCTCCAGGACCTGGAAGTGGGTCACTGCCCGCCGCCCCCGATCCAGTCGGCTGGTGAAGCGCTTGCGGTGCACCGGGTGGCGGCCATGAAAGGTGTCGAAGGTGCCCTCCAGGCCGCCGGGGATCCCCACCGTGAGCGCCAGGTAGCGCCGCTCGACGGAGTGGCGGGAGAGCTGGCTAGCAAGGGCCAGATGCGCCCTGTCCGTCTTGGAGGCGACCATCACCCCGGAGGTGTCCTTGTCCAGGCGGTGCACGATCCCAGGACGCTGCCGACCCCCAACCGAGGAGAGGTGGCCGCAGTGGAAAAGCAGCGCGTTCACGAGGGTGCCATCCGGGTGCCCGGCGGCCGGGTGAACCACCATCCCGGCGGGCTTGACCAGGACGATGATCTCCGAGTCCTCGTAAAGGACGTCCAGGGGTAGGTCCTGGGCCACCGCCTCGTCCGGCGTCGGGGGTGGGGGCTCATACTCCACCAGCTCCCCCAGGCGCAAGGTTCGCTTTGGCTTCACCGGCTCTCCGTCGATTCTGACGGCTCCGGCGTCCAGGTGGCGCCTCACCTGGGACCTGGTGACATCCGTTCGACCCGCGAGGAACACATCCACCCGCTCCCCAACCCCCTCCTCGCCAACGGTGAAGGTCGGGGCCACGGCTACCAGATCTTGGACTTGACGTGCCCCTTGGACTTGATCATGACGTCCACAATGGCGCAGTCATACAGGTTCAGCTCGTAGATCTCGTCGGTGACGCGGCTCTTGAAGAGGGTGCGACCCTCCTCGATCTCCTCGGCCAGGTCCTCGAACACGGCGTCGTTCTGGATGGCCTTGGTCAGCCGCTCCTCGTTGTAGAGCATCAGGTCCGAGGCGATGGCACGGGCCAGCATCCGCGCACGATCGGGCATGTCGTACTTGGCCATGGTCGCTCCTCCAAAAGCAAGGCAATGGTAGCCCGAAGCCGGGGAAAGGTCAAAGATACCTCCAGGAGGTCACTTGATCACAGACGCTCCCCGTTGGCGGCCCGGGCGCAGCAGATCCCTATCTCTTTCGGAGGGTGATCCAGCGGGTGCCGCGTCCTGACTCCAGCAGGAGCATCACGTTCTGACCCCGAGGGACCTTGCGCACTGCGCGCACGTAGTCAGCGAGGCTGCGCACCACCACCGAGCCCACCTGGTTGATGATCTCCCCTCGCACCACCCCGGCCAGCTCTGCGTAGCTGCCAGCCTCCACCATGGTGATCACCACCCCGCCCACCCGGCGGAGGCCGAAGATCTTGGCCACGTCAGGGGTGATCTCGCTCACGACGAGGCCCAGCTCGGCCCTGCCGTGGCTCCTGGTCCTGGGAACGCGCACGGTGGTGCCCGGCAGGGCTGCCATGGTGACGTTCACGGCCAGGAGCTTCCCCTCGCGGATGAGCTTGACCTTCACCCGCTTGCCGATACCCGCCGTGGAGGCCAGCCATGGCAGGTCGGAGGCCTGCTCCACCCTCTTGCCACCGAACTCGGTGATCACGTCCATGGGACGCAGGCCGGCCCGATCTCCGGGAGAGCCCGGGGTCACCTTGGTCACGAGGGCGCCCTTTTTGTCCTTGAGCCCCAGGGCGGCGAGGAGCTTGTCGGTGATGGGCTGAATGAACACCCCGATCCAGCTCCTCTGGACCTGGCCGTACTTGAGGAGGTGGGGCATTACCACCTTGATCATGTTGCTGGGAATGGCAAAGCCGATTCCGGCGCCACGGCCGTCTATGGCCGTGTTGATGCCCACCACCTCGCCCATGGCGTTGATGAGGGGCCCCCCGGAGTTGCCCGGGTTGATGGATGCGTCCGTCTGGATGAAGTTCCAGTATCCTCGCTTGCCGCCTGGGTTGATGTTTCGCCGCCCCTTGGCGCTGACGATGCCCGCGGTGACCGTGTGGTCCAGCCCGAAGGGGTTGCCAATGGCCACCACCCACTCGCCGATCTGGAGGCGGTCGGAGTCTCCCAGCTTTGCATAGGGCAGCGGCTTGGTGGCGTGAATGCGAATGAGCGCCAGGTCCGTTGCGGGATCTCGGCCTATCAGCTCTGCCCGGAACTCCCGCCTGTCAGCCAGGCGCACGCTGATGATGTCGGCCGAGGCGATCACGTGGTTGTTGGTCAGGATGAGCCCGTCCGGCTGGATGATCACTCCTGTTACCAGCCCGGTGGCCATGCCCCGCCGACCGCCCATCCATCGCTGGAGGGGGCTGCCCCCAAGGTTTTTGACCGTGCCTATGTGGACGACCGTGGGCCCCAGGAGCTTCACCAGCTTGATAAACGAAACGGGCTTGCCGGGCCGGATCACCACAGGTGGAGCCTTGGGAGTGGACGCGCTGCTCATGGAGGCCGGCTGCACGGGGACGGGCACCGTCGCAGTGGTGAAGGTCCGCTCCGGAGCCATGGATCGCGGCCGTGGGCTCTCCGAAGGAAGCACGTAGGGGGCCAGGACGACCATGAGGCCGAAGGCGCCTCCTGCGCTGAGCAGCGCGGTGACGGCAATGGCGACGATCAGGGTCCTTGTCTTGCTGGTCATGACTGTTCCCGGGCTCTTTTTTGCTCTGGCCCACGCGAGACAAAACCGGTCTTCGCCCCCCACTATTCCCAACAATCGGCCGGGAGGCAACCGGTGCTCAGTGCCTCCTCGGGACTTGTCTGCCGCGGCCAAAACTTGCTGTCATGGCTCTGGGGAGGTACAGCTTGGGTGATGCGCCACGACCTTTTCCCAGCAGGACGCCCGGGCCAGCGGCAGGACAAGGAGACCTGCATCGAGCCCCCGGGGATGCGCTGGCGCCCACACCGGGCGGCGCGCGCCTGCACCCCTGTGCGCCCACGGACGGCCTGGCTGCTGCCCATGCTGGTCCTCACCCTTGTCCCCACCCTTGCCGTCGCCCGATCCCGACGCTACCTGGGAGAGGTGCGCACCGGCTGGGTTCTGCCGGTGCGGGCGCTGGCGGTGGGGCCCAAGGGGCTGC
>JAJRWW010000398.1 GCA_024276595.1 Myxococcota bacterium | reverse complement strand
CTGCTTCTTGGTACAGGAGGAGCCCACAGAGGCTGTGAAGGCAAGGGCCGCCACAAGGGGCAGCGAAAAACGCAGGTGGGTTCGCTGGGCACTCACTGGTGTCTCTCCATCAGGTGATTCGAGGGCTATGCCTTAGCGCACCCCCGACGGAATGGCAAGGGCGTTGCGGGCGCTGGGACAAAGAGCGCTCCTGTGGAGCGCTGGCGGCAAGGGCACCTGGGCACCGGCGCCACACCCTCCTGCCAGGCGCTGCCCAACCCCTCGCAGCAAAAGCGATTTTCCCTGCCAGGGCCCTTGATAGTCTTTCGGGTCATGTGATACTGTTTTTCCTCTGTCGGTCCCTTGTCTGTACCTTGGCGGCTCCGATGTCAGAAGAATTGGCACCAGACGATTTGCAGGAGCACTTCCGGGCTTTTGAGCTGCTGGACGACGACGCGCCCATGCGTGGGTTCAAGCGAGTGGTGCGCGGCACCGTGCGGGACTGGGACAAGCTGTACGAGCACGCGGCGCTGGGCTTCGAAAAGCCCTTCGACGTCAGGTTTGCCAAGGCCCTGGTGAAGAGCCTGGCCCTGCTCGTGGGCTCGGATCCGGACGTGGTGTATGGCTACGCCGAGCACGGGGACTTCTCCCTGCTGCTCGGTGGCGCAGAGGACAAGGACGCCCCCACCGGCAGGAGCCTGCTCAGCAAGGTCGCCTCCTTTGCAGGAGGCAAGCTGAGCCTTCTGCTGGGAGACCTGGCCCTGCTGGACGTCAGGTACTACCAGTTTCCCAGCCCAGAGCTGGCGCGCATCTACTTCCAGTGGCGCCAGAGGTGTCAGGCTCAGCTCTCCCTGGACCGCTACGTCTGGCATGCGCTGGCCACCGGTTCGGGGGACGAGGCCCACGCCCAGACCATCGTGGAGACCCTCGCCAACGAGGACAAGCAGGAGCTATTGGACCAGCACAAGATCCTGTTCGATGAGATCCCCGTCTGGCAGCGGAGGGGCACCGGCGTGTACTGGCAGGCAGGCATCGATGACGAGGATCCGTCCTTGATGGTGGACACCACCCTGCCGAGCGGCGAGGAGTATGGTGACTACCTCAAGATGTTCCTGTAGCCTGGATCCATCGGGAGAGCGGCAAGGGCGGTAGCATGGCCAGCCCAGAGGGGCTCCCCCTCACATGGCCCGGGAGCCACGTTCATGGTATGCTCGCCACGCTGTCAAGGAGAGAGCCTTTGAAGTCGCGCCCCATTGCCTTCTTGGCTGTGATCACTCTGCTGGCCCTGCCTGCCCGCGGCCCGGAGGCCAGGCCGCGGGGGGATCAGCTCCGCAAGGCCCTGCGCCTCACCAAGAAGGGCAAGCACCACCTCGCCATCAAGGCCTACGAGGCGATCCTCGAGGGCAAGCTCTTTCGCAAGGATGTCCTGGAGCGGGTGGGCGCCCTGTACTTTCTGGTGGGGCGCTTCGAGTCGGCCCGGAGCCTCTTCGCGCGGGTCACCAGCAAGCACCCAGGCTACGCCAAGGGCTGGTACTTCTACGCCTACTCCCTGAGGCGGCTCGGGCGCTGCCATGCCGCGCTGGGCGCCTACCGGCGCTACCTCGGCCTTCGCCCAAAAGTCGCTCACCCTTACTACGGCATGGCCCGCTGCGCCGAGGCCATGGGCCGAGCCGACGACGCCCTGGTGGCCTACGCCAGGTTCATTCGCCTCGGGGCATCCCAAAAACGGCTGGCCAAGTGGGTGCTCCGGGCGAGCAAGCGAAGGCGTGCGCTCATGGCACGCCTGGCGAAGAAGAGGCGAGCGACAGCAATTGCAAAGGTGCTTGCCGCCGCCCGGAAGGCCTTCCGCTCCAACGAGCTGCTCAAGGCCGAGGGGATCCTCAAGGCCGGCTTGAAGAAGCTCCCCGGGGCTCTGGAGCTGGTGGACGAGCTCGCGACGCTGCTGATCCGACAGCGCCGCTGCGCTGACGCGCTTCCTGTGCTGACCAGGGCGCTCCGCACGGCCAAGGGCTTTGTCCGCGGGCGATACAAGCAGGCGCTTTGCTTGCGAATGGGGCGAGACTACGCTGGCGCGGAGCGCGCCTACCGTGCGGTGCTCCTCGCCAGGCCCAGGCACCCGGACGCACATTACGGCCTTGCGGAGACCTTGCGCCTTGCCGGCAAGCTGGCCGAGGCCGTGCGCTACTACAAGGCCTACGTGGTGATCGAGCAACGGCCCATGGAGCAGCGCTACGTCACCCTGGCTCGCGAGCGGATCGCCGAGCTGAGCAAGCGGATCGCCGCCGGGTCGCGGCCGACAGTGCCTGGAGGCAAGGCCAACGTGCGACCCCGGGCAGCCACCCGGCTCCCGGCGGGCCTGGATCCCCAGATCCGTGCGATGATAGAGGCTCGCCAGCGGGTGCTCCGGCGGCAGCGAGGTCTGGACGGCCGGGGATCTGGCTCACATCACCGCACCGGGCTGAGCCGCGCCGAGAGGCGCCGCCGCGCCCGGGCTGAGGCGCGCAGGCGGGCTGAGGCGCGGCGGGCAGAGGCGCGCAGGCGGCGGGCAGAGGCGCGCAGGCGGCGGGCAGAGGCGCGCAGGCGGCGGGCAGAGGCGCGCAGGCGGCGGGCAGAGGCGCGCAGGCTCGCCAGGCGTCGAAAGAGGGCCCGGAGGTTGGCGGAGAGGGTCCTCGACGGCCGCCGAGACAGGCTCACCCCCGAGGTGCTGACAGCCCTCTCAGAGATGGCCCTGGAGGCCGCTAACGCCGGGCGCCACGCCAGGGCCCTGCGGATCTACCAGCGGCTCTCGGAGCTGCGTCCCACGGACCGAGCCCTCTTGCGCAAGGTGGCCACGGCGGCCACGGCGGCCAGACAGCACAGGGTGGCCGCCGACGCCCTGGCCAGGCTGCACAAGGCGAGGCCCAGGGACCTTCGCCTCCTCACCGAGCTGCGCAAGGCGCAACGCAGGGCCGGCCTTCCCATCACACCCATGCCGCTGCGGCTCATCCTGCCAGCGGATCTCCTGGCCGGGCGCCAGGCCCTGGCGGCCGGGAGGATCTCCCAGGCCATCCGGTATGCCCGGGCCACCCTGAAAAAAAGCCCCAAGGATGGCCGCGCCTACGTGCTCCTGGGGGACGCGGCGCTGGCCTCTGGCAAGCGAGGACGCGCAGTGGCCTTTGCCAGGCGTGCCCTGGCCCTCAAGCCATCCTTGGCTGGACCCCACCGCATCCTGGGGGACTACCACCTGCGGTTGAGGGACCGCTCCAAGGCCCTCCTCCACTACAGGCGCTTCCTAGCGCGGGCTCCGCAAGATCCCTCGGAGGCCCAGAACCTGGCGCGAGTAAAGGAGCTGGCCGCTCGACTGAGCGACTGAGCCACGGCCCGGGAAAACCTGCTGGCACCCTGGGAGGATGGGCCACAGGGCGGTGACCGTCGAGCCTACCTGCCGTTTCTACGGGACCGGCCCAGAGACGCCCTCCCGGTGGCCAGGCTGGCCAGCAGCAGGAGGCCGCTGAGCCCCGCACCACCCAGCAGCCACCTGGCCGCGCTGTGAAAGCCCCGATCATGGAGAGCCAGCGCGAAGCCGCCAAAGGCGATGGTGAGGCTGGTCCAAACGATCTGCTGTCCTGCCAGGTAGATCACGCGCACATGGCGCTCCATGTCCGGGTTGCGCGTGTGGACACCGCCCCGCCGGACCTCGCGCATGAACCGCCGCATCTCCGAGGGCAGCGACAGGAGGCTCGTGGTGGCGGTCTGGGCAGTGGAGAGCAGAAAGCTCGACAGGTCGGTGCCCTCGGAGAAGACGAAGCGCTCCAGGTAGGGACGAATCACCGACATGGGGTTGAGGTCCGGGTCCAGCTCCGTGCAGAGGCCCATGAGCAGCAGGATCGTGCGCTCGAGCATGATCCACTCCTTGGGCACGATGAAGGAGTCGGTGATGTCCCGCAGGGAGATGTCCAGCCGCCGCAGGTCCGCCAGGTTCTCCAGCCCCTTCTCAGGGTCTACCTTGATGTCTCTGAGGTTGAAGCTCTCGAGCTGGATCTCCTCCTTGAAGCGGTCGTGCATGTACGTCACGATGCGATCGAAGATCTCTGGATCGGCCCTCTTGGACACGAACCCCATGGTCTTCATGGCGTGCACGATCTTGTCTGTGTCGGCCGCCAGGCCCCCCTGCACGAACTCGATCATGCCCTGGCGCATGTTCGGAGAGATCTCTGCCACCGCTCCGAAGTCCAGAAACACCAGGTTCGGCCCCGGGAGCACCATCAGGTTCCCTGGGTGGGGGTAGGCGTGGTACACGCGATCATTGAAGATCTGCTGGCAGTAGGCGGTGATGATGAGCCTGGCGAGGGCCTTTCGGTCGATCCCAGCCGCTTCCAGGGCCGCGGTGTCCGAGGCCTTGATGCCGTCAATGAAGGTGGTGGTCAGCACCCGCCCGGTGGAGAGCTCGGCCCGGACCTCCGGGAAGGAGACGTTGGGCCTGTCCACAAAGTTGGCCGCGATGCGCTGGATGTTCGCCGCCTCCTCCCGGTAGTCCAGCTCCTTGAGCACGATCTTGCGCACCTCCCTGTACACCTCCGGGATGCCGTGGTCGGGAAAGAAGCGGTGAATGAGCCCCACGATTCGACGCAGGGTGCGCAGGTCGTCGCGGACGATCCTGTCGATGTTGGGGTACTGGATCTTCACCGCCACCTGGGTGCCGTCGTGGAGCCGGGCCCTGTGCACCTGGCCGATGGAGGCGGCCGCGAGGGGCTCGGGCTCGAACCGGGCGAAGAGCTCATGGGTAGAGCGCCCCCCGAACTCCTCCCTGATGCGCGCCTCGATCTCCTCGGGTGGATGCGGGGGCACCCGGTCCTGGAGGGTCTCCAGGCCCTCGCGAAACTGCTCGGGCAGCACGTTCGACAGGATGGAGATGAGCTGGCCCACCTTGATGTACAGGCCCTGCAGCCTGGTTATGGCCCGCAAGATGCGCAGCGCGTTGGCGCGGTGCTTGCGCATCATTATCCTGTCGATGGCCGCGGCAGAGCGGAAACGCATCTGGAAGCGCAGGGAGAGGTAGCTGGCCACCACCATGAAGGTGACCCAGTAGGCCCGCGGGGCGCGGAAGCGCGGGGTGGGGGCGCGACGACCAAAAGAGCTCCGGGTCGCTGGCGTGGGGGCGTCCTCCTGGGTTTGGGCTGACTGGGTTTTGGCTGGCTCGGGCATGGACCTGCCATTATGGCCCGGATGGCCGGACCGGGCGAAAAAAAAACAGCCCACCCCCGACGGCTTGACACGGTGCGGCATCGAGCATAACGCTTGGGCATGGCTGGTGACGACAACGATAGAGAGCACAAGAGCCGCTCCGACGAGGAGCCCGGTGGCGAGGACGGCGGCAGATCCTGGAGATCTCGGGTGGTCCCCGACCTCGTTCAACGCCTGTTCATCTCCGGCATGGGTGCGGTGTTCACCTCCGAGGAGTCCATCCGCAAGCTGGCCAAGGACGTCTCGCTGCCAAAGGACGTCACCCGGTACCTGGTGAGCCAGGCCCAGACCACCCGGAACGAGCTGTTTCGCATCGTGGCAGGAGAGATCCGCGCCTTCCTGGAGTCGATCAACCTCGGCGCCGAGCTCACCAAGATCCTCACGAGCCTCACGTTCGAGATCAAGATGCAGGTGCGGCTGCTGCCCTCGGACAAGCCCGGCGCGGTCAGGCCCGACATCAAGGGGGACGTGAAGGTCAAGCGAAGCGACGACGACGGGGAGTAGCTCCTGCCAGAGGAGAACCTGCTCGGTCAGCGAGCCCAGGCCTTCCCAGCCGCCTCCGCACGCGATATGCTGTTGGGGTGTGCTGGCAATGGCCAGACCCCGACGAGCCGGGACCAGGTCCCTCGTGCTGGCAGGAAGGAGTGGCGAGATGAGCGATCAGGAGCTGCGATCCGTTCTGCAGCAGGTCATCGATGACATCGACAGGGGCCGGCTGCGCCCCCAAAGAGGTCGCGCCTTGCGAAACCTGGCGGCCGCCTCCGCCCTGGCGGCGGGCCTGGCCCTCGGGGGCTGCGGCCGGCCCGTGAGCGGCCTACCGGACAGGGACGCAGGGCAGGACGCCCGGCCCGACTCCGGGCCAGTGGACGCCTACGGCATCCCGTTGGCCGACGCTGGCCTGGACGCCCGGCCCGACTCCGGGCCAGTGGACGCCTACGGGGTCCCGGTGGCCGACGCTGGCCTGGACTCGGGAGTCAACGAGGACTCGGGCGTCGATCCCTTTGACGGCGGAGTGTTCCTCTACGGCGCTCCTCCCATGCCTCGAGAGGACGAGCGCTGATGGCCACGGCTCTCCGGTGGATCAGGAACGGGCCTCTGGCAACATCGTTATCTCCACCCAGCGCATCGGCCGCCCGTAGCCAATAACCGCCCCCGCGACGAGCGCGGGCTACAGGGGGGGCATCACCCAGCCGCCAAAGCCTCGCTCCAGCGCCTGGGCCACCGCAATGGTCAGGTGGTCCTGCCCATGACCTCCCACCACCTGCACCCCCAGGGGCAACCCACGGCGGTTGAGCCCCAGGGGCACCTGGGTTGAGGGGACCTCCAGCACGTTCAGGATCGCAGTGTAGACCCACCGCCAGGGGGGCAGCAGGGGCTTATTGTGCCGCGGGGCCGGCTCCGAGTAGACCGGGTAGAGCATCACCACCCGGTCGGAGAGCCGCTCGGCCAGCTCCTGTCGGAGCCGCGCTCCCTCATCCACGTAGCGCTGCTGGCCACCGGGAAAGAGCTTGGGCACCAGCTCCGCCGCCACCAGGCCCAGGGAGGGGACCGTGTAGCGCGATCTCCCAAGCAGGGCGAGCAGGATCTCCCGGCCGAGCGAGAAGGGCGCGCCATCTGCCAGCAGATCCCGGTAGCTGGACCCCTCGGAGGCGGCCATCATGGCCGCCCAGATGGGGAGCGACCAGCGCAGACCCTCCAGGCGCCCCGGTCCCACCTCCAGCCGCTCCACCCGGGCGCCCTGCTCCTGGAGCCAGCGCATGGCGCGGCCCTGGGCCCGCCTCAGGTCGGCGCTCACCGGGGTGTGGCCGTTGTCAGGAACATCCAGCACGACCAGCTCCGAGAGATCCACCGAGGCAGGATCCCCCAGCTCCAGCTCCAAGGAGCCCGGGTCCTTCCCGTCGGGGCCCGCCAGAATCCGCAGCAGGGGCATGAGATCCTCGGCGCGGCGCGCCAGGGGCCCGGTGGTCACGTACCGCAGCAGAGCTCCCTCGGCCGGTGGGTACTGCCCCGTGTAGGGCACGAGCCCGCCCGTGGGCTTGTGGCCAAACACCCCGCAGAAGAAGGCCGGCAGCCGGATGGATCCGCCCACGTCCGAGCCCAGGCCAAAGGGGACCGCTCCGGCGCCCACGACGCCCCCCTCCCCTCCCGAGCTGCCCCCAACGGTGCGGCTCGGATCGTAGGGGTTGCGGCTGCGCCCGTAGACGCTGTTGTCCGACTCCATCCACATGCACAGCTCGGAGACGTTGGTCACGCCCAGGGGGATGGCCCCGGCCGCCCGCAGCCGGGCCACCCCGGTTGCGTCCTCCTGGGCCACCACGTGGCGTCTAGAGTAGAGCCCCGCGGAGTTGGGCATGCCCGCCAGGGCCATGGCCTCCTTGATGGAGCAGGGAACGCCCCAGTAGGGCGGCAGCTCCTCGCCGCCGCCCGAGGGCTCGCCACCGGTGTTCCGCCCGACGCCCGACCCGACCCGGAGGTCGGCGGCGCGGGCCTCCGCCCGGGCCTGCTCGAAGCGCTCGGCCACCACCAGGTTCAGGCGCCCGTTCACCTCCTCAACCCGCCCAATATGAGCCTCCACCACCTCCAGGGAGGTGATCTCTCCCCTCCGGATCATTGCGGCCAGCTCCAGGGCGGACCTCGAAAGCAGCGGAGTCATTGCATCGGTCATGTGGATCCCTGCTCCATGTGCGCGCGGCTTCCCGCGCGGCTGCATCTGCACGGCTCATTGCGCACCTGTGGCCAACACGGGGCCCCTCAGCGGGCGGCCCTCTTCAACGTTATCCTCTTGCCTCTCCGCTCCACCCGCAGGCTCAAGCGAGCAGAGCTGGCCAGGAGCCCGTAAAGCGCCGTCACGTCTGCCCAGCGGGTCATGGGGCGCCCGCCCACGGAGAGCACGACGTCCCCGTCTCGGAGACCGAGCAGCGCGCAGGCGCCACGGGGGCGCAGCCCGTAGACTCTGTAGCCCACCTGGCGCAACCCCTGCCAGTGGGCAACGAAGAAGCACGGATGCTCCTCGATGCCAGACCCCACGG
Organism: Myxococcota bacterium; assembly: GCA_024276595.1. GTDB lineage: Bacteria > Myxococcota_A > Polyangia > HGW-17 > JAJRWW01 > JAJRWW01. The sequence continues at coordinate 791 of JAJRWW010000398.1, read as the reverse complement.
CCGCGGCCTCTCCAGGAGCCCTGGCTGTGGGGCGGGGGGGGACCACCTCGGCCAGCCTGTCCGCGCAGGTTCGACTGGCCCATGACCCGGGCACCACGTCCCTCACAAAGGTGTCAAAGGAGCCCGTCACCTGTATCTTCTGCTCCCCCAGGGCGAGGGTCACGGCAAAGCTGCCGGTGACCCTGGCGCCCCGCCGGGCCCCGTAGCGGGAGATCTTTACCTCGCCGGTGATCCTCTCCGGAGGAACCGGGCGCCCCCGCCACAGCCCACAGAACCGGGCGCCCCTGGCACCGGAAGCTACCTTCAGGGATGCGGGCAGCTTTGAGGGCGGCGGCAGGTCGGCCATGAGCAGCAGCCGGGCCTCCACCCTGGACCTTCCGCCGGACGGGCGCAGATCCCCCAGGAGCCAGCGCCCCCTGGCGGCCGCCCGCGGAACCACCACGCCTCGGGCCAGCGCTCCGCTCGCCCCACGCAAGGTCTGACCCTTCGCCGTGATGGAGATTCTGTACCTGGGCCGGCGCCTCACCCTGCCCGGCCTGGGGCGGCGCGGCCGCAGCACCGCGCGCCACCGGCGCCTGTCCGCCCGACAGGAGGCCACCTCCGCCGCTGTGCGCATGCCCCGACAGCCGGCCGCGCTGCCCAGGATGGCGGAGCACCGACGCCGCCCCCCCTGTGAGCGAACCGCCCGACACAGGAGCGGGTCTCTCGTGGCCAGGGCGATGCAGAGGGCGTCGCGGCCCTGGGCCCGCACCCTGCGCACGGGGCACTGCCCTGGCTCGCCGTGGTAGATG
>JAJRWW010000397.1 GCA_024276595.1 Myxococcota bacterium | reverse complement strand
GGCTCCGGCTCCGGCTCCAGCTCCAGTCCGAAGAGCCGCTCGAGCCGAAGCAGCGGCAGGGTGGCGCCCCGGAGGGTCACGACCTCCCTGCCCTCGATGGTGGATACGTGGCCCCGGTCAACGGGGTAGATCTCCAGCACCGTGGACAGCGGGATGGCGTAGGTGGCGTCGGCGACCCCGACAATGAGCGCCCTGATAATGGCCAGGGTAATGGGCAGCGTCAGCGTGAACCTGGAGCCCATGCCCGGCTCGGAGATGACGTCTATGAGCCCGGAGAGGCGCAGCAGGTTGGTCTTGACCACGTCCATCCCCACACCTCGCCCAGAGGTGGCGCTCACCTCCCTTCGGGTCGTGAATCCGGGCATGAAGATGATGTTCAGGATCTCTCGCCGGGTCAGCTCCTGCGCGTCCTCAGGGTCGATGAAGCCGCGCTCCATGGCGGTGGCCAGGACCCGATCCGGATCAATGCCAGCGCCGTCGTCTTCCACCTCGATGACCACGTGGTTACCCCGAGGATAGGCCCTGAGGGCCACCATGCCCTCGGATGGCTTGCCCTTCGCGGCTCTGTCGATGGGCGACTCGACGCCGTGATCTATGCAGTTGCGGATAATGTGCATCAGTGGATCCGAAAGCTCCTCGACGATGAGCTTGTCGATCTCCGTGTCGCCGCCAGACACGTAGAAGGCTATCTGCTTGTCGAAGTCCTTCGAGAGCTTCCTCACCACCCGCGCCAGCTTGTCGAAGACCTGCGCAAGGGGCACCATTCGCACCTCGAGGATACCCCTCTGGAGGTCGTCCAGCCGCCGATGGAAGGTGCGCATCTGGCGCAAGAAGCTCCTGGGGGTGTCTGGGCTCATCTCTCCACTGGTGACCTCCCGCAGCACCTGAGCCAGCTCGTTGCGCACCAGCGTCAGCTCACCCACGGTGTTCATGAGACGATCCAGCTTCTCTATGTTCACCCGCACCGTCTGACTCAGGGAGCGAATTGACTCGCGCTGGGGGTCTGCGGGCCCGGCGCCCGGGGAGGCCAGGACCCTGGGCTCCTGGGCCTCCGGGGCGGGAGCCCCCACGCCGATCTCGGATGCCCGGCTGCCGGCATCCTGGGCTGCCCGGCTCACCTCGGCCGAGTCCACGGCGCTGGCAAGCATCAGGTCCAGACCAATGCGATCATCGCTCACCTCCTCGTCCGAGGGCAGGCAGGTGATGACCTCCCCCAGCGCCTGCATGCGCCCGCGAAGCTCCTCCAGCTCGCTGTCGATGGTGGTGACATCGAAGTCCCCGTGGATCAGGAAGATCCGGTGCCCCTGCCGCATGTTCTCCTGGAGCCGGTGCTCCTCGTACTCCGTGAGGGTCTGCAGCAGATCCGTGCCGAGGCCAATCTCCGAAATGGACATGGCCTCCAGCTCGTCCGGGCCGGCCCCGGCGGCTCGCTGCAAGAGCCGCTCCCGGAGCTGGAGCATGCCCGGAGAGTCGTCCTCGACCTCCCCGGAGACCAGGCCGGAGAGCAGCTCCACGGAGTCGAAGAGCAGGTCCAGAGCCAGCTCATCCATGGGCTGCCGACCCATGCGGATCGAGTCGAGGATCTCCTCCAGATCGTGCGACAGCTCGGCAATGTCCGGCTTGCCAAAGAGCGACGAGATCCCCTTGAGCGTGTGCATGACCCGGAAGGCGGCGTTGATGGTGTCGGGCTCAGGAGCGCCCGACGCCTTGAACTGCGCCTCCAGCTCCAGCAAGGTCCGGCCGAAGGCCTCGATGGTCTCCTGCGCCTCGACGGCGAACTCCCCCTGGCCCTTGGGATCGCCTGTGCCGCTGCCGGCTCCACTCATGGGTGACTCCTCCACTGCTTCCGCCAGAGCATGACCACAAGGGCCCACAATGTCAAAAACTGCCGCCTTGTGTTTTGGTTGACCGCCAAACCGATTCGCGCAATCTTACCCTCTGGGAACAGATACCGAGAACCTTCACCCACCAAAAAATCCCATGGAGGACAGCAAATGAGACTCAACCCGACCTCGACCCTGGCCACCCTGGCGGCCCTGGGCCTGCTGTGCGGTCTGGCTGTAGGGACTGGCGGCTGCAGCGACGACGACGGAGGCGCCTGCGCAGACGTGATCAACCCCTGCGACACTCCCAACGCGACATCCTGCTCGGGCAACACCGTGCAGACCTGCTCTGAGAACGCCGACGGCTGCCTTGCCTGGACGGACACCCTGACCTGCGGGACAAACGCCTCCTGCACCGATGGCGGCTGTCTGTGCAACGACCAGTGCGCCCAGGGCGACAGCCAGTGCAGCGGTGACGTCATTCAGCTCTGCGCCGAGGACGCCGACGGCTGCTTCGCCTGGGTGTCCGACACGGACTGCGCCGACAGTGGTCAGTCCTGCGACGACGTGGCCGACGCCGTCTGCGTCGACGGCGCCGGCTGCGGCAACGACGTGGTCGAGGGCACAGAGCTCTGCGACGGCACAGACCTCGCCGGCCAGACCTGCCTCGACGAGGGCTTCGCCGGAGGCACCCTCGCCTGCAACGCCACCTGCGACGCCTACGACACCTCTGGATGCACCTCCGAGACATGCGGCGACGGCGTGGTCGGGGGCACAGAGCTCTGCGACGGCACAGACCTCGCCGGCCAGACCTGCCTCGACGAGGGCTTCGCCGGGGGCACCCTCGCCTGCAACGCCACCTGCGACGCCTACGACACCTCTGGATGCCTCCCCCCGGGGGCGCTCTGCACAGCCCCATACGACATCACCGGCGCCAGCTTCCCGGTGGCCTTGACGGGCACCTTCGAGGACGACCCAGCCACCGGCTTTGGCTGCGAGGTCCTCCCCGCCAACGTGGCCTGGTTCCAGCTCACCCCCACCGACACTGGGCTGTACACCTTTGACGCCACGAACAACACCTCCGACAACGCCTGGGGTCGCCTGGCCCTCTTCGAGGGCACCGCCTGCGACCCGTACGGGACCGAGCTCATGTGCGAGGCCCCCACCACCTTGAACGTCAGCGGCTCGGCCTTCCTGACGGCGGGGACCACCTACCTCATCGCCTTCTCCACCGACGGCGACAGCTACACCATGGTGGATCCGGAGCTGGACGTCACCTACACGCCCCAGCCTCCTGGCAACCACTGCACGATCCCCATCGACATCTCTTCAGCCACCTTCCCCCACCAGGAGGCAGGGACCTTCTCGGACGATCCCGTCGTCGGCTTCTCCTGCGACTCGATCCCCACCAACACCATCTGGTATCAGTTCACGGCCCCCTCCACGGGCACCTTCGACATTGCCGCCACCAACGCGACGACCACCCCGGCCTACTCCAGGCTGGTGGTGCTGGAGACCAGTGGCTGCGACCCCTACGGCTCCGAGGTGACCTGCGTGGACGCCAACGACACCAGCATCACCGCCAGCGTGAGCCTGACGGCGGGGACCACCTACCTGATCGCCTTCTTCACCGATGGGGAGGCCTACACCATGGTGGACCCGAGCATCACCCTGTCCCCCTCCTACTCCATCGACTGGTGCAACCTCCAGTGGCCACAGACGGCCACCGCGGACGAGTACACCCCCTTGACCACCTACGGCCGCCTCTACATCGCCGGGGTCACGGACCAGTCCAGCGGCCCGGACACCAACCCGGCGATCCTCGCCCAGGCGGGAGTGGGCCCGGACGGCTCGGATCCGTCCGCAAGCCCCGGCACCTGGAGCTGGTTCCCGGCCACCGCCAACACGGGGTTCGTGGACGGATCCAACGACGAGTACATGGCGGACCTGCTGGTGCCCCCGGGCGCCAGCTCACCCTACGACCTGGCCTACCGCTTCTCTGGAAACGGAGGCATTTCGTGGACCTACTGCGACACCGTGGACAACAGCTACACCGTGGGCCAGGCGGGGGATCTGACCGTCAACGTACCCCCGGCCTCGCTCATCATAAGCGAGTACGTGGAGGGAACGGGCAACGACAAGGCCCTAGAGTTCTACAACGCCACCACCGCTGCCATCGACCTCTCCACCTGCCAGCTTCGTCGCTTCAACAACGGGAGCACCTCCCCTTCGGGCACCTACAACTTCCCTGTCACCGTCCTTCAGCCATCCACCACATTCGTGGTCTGCCACTCCGCGGCCAGCGCAGCTCTCACGCCCTACTGTGACGAGCTCAGCTCCACCCCGGTGAACTTCAACGGCGACGACGCCCTGGAGCTCTGGTGCGCCAGCACCATGGTGGACTCCTTCGGCAAGGTGGGCGAAGATCCTGGCAGCGCCTGGGGCACAGCCCCCGAGACGACCGCAAATGCCACCCTCCGCCGGATCCCGACCCTCAACCACGGCGACCTGGACTCCTCTGACACCTTTGATCCGGCGTACCAGTGGCTCGGCTTCCCCACCAACACCTTCGACGGCCTGGGGACCCATCCCTGACAAGAGTCGCCCCTGCCCCAGAGCTGCCCCTCCCGGCCCCTGAGCTGTCCCCCGGCCCCTGAGCTGCTCCCCAACCCCACCAGCCTCCTCGATCAAAGCTCAGAATCCACAGCTCACCCTGAGTGAGCCCCCATTCCCCCGCACCCGGAAGAAGCGGCGCCTGGTCAGGCCCAGGGTGGGGTTGTGGAAGGTGACCCAGTATCTCCCCGGCCGCAAGGACCGGCTCCGGGGAGTCTGCCCCAGGCTTCGCCCGCCCAGGCGTACCATGGCCCATGGCCTGCAAACGAAGCGCACCCTGGAGGGCCGGCCCCTTCTTTCGACAGCGCGTACCATAGGAGCCGAGACGCCACCCGGGGACATGGGCCGAGCAGG
>JAJRWW010000396.1 GCA_024276595.1 Myxococcota bacterium | reverse complement strand
GCGCCTCCTGGCCCGGGCCGCCCGCTGTCGCCCGGTGAGGATAATCAGCCCCACGAGGCCCATCCAGCGGCGCCGCTCCCCACGGGCCGGTTCGCCGTGGACCTCTGCCCCGAGCCCCTGACGAGCGAGGACACGGCCGAGTTCAGACCGTCGAGGGTCAGGGGAAACATGGGAAACAGCGCACGGATTCCGGCGACCGTGGGGTGACGCCAGTAGCTCTCGGGCTCCGGGTTGACCCAGGCGGCCCGCCGGAAATGCTCGGCAAGCCGCCGCAGGCAGTCGATCCCCGGACTGGCATTGAGCTGCATGTAGTAGATGGCCCCGTGGGTCTGATAGAGCTCCACGGGGTGCATCATGGCGTCTCCCACCACGAGCAGCTTGGTCTGCCTGTCGTGCTTTTGCAGCAGGTCATCGATGGACACGGGCTTTCGGAAGGAGGCGTCCCGATAGACCTCATCGTAGATGCAGTTGTGAAAGTACAGGGCCTCGAAGGCCTTGAAGTGGCGAGACGAGTAGGCGGCCGAAAAGAGCCTGGACACCAGCCGGCTGTGGGGGTCCATGGAGCCGCCAACGTCCATGCACAAAAGCAAGCGAACGTTGTTCTTTCGTGGAGGGCGCCACACCAGCTCCAGCTCCCCTGCGTTCTTGCAGGTGCGCTCCACCGTGGCGTCCAGATCCAGCTCATCCACCGAGCCCTCCCGGGTTAGCTCCCTGAGCCGCGCCAGGGCTACCTTGATCTGTCTGATGTCCAGGATCATGTCCGTGCGGTAGCCCCTGAAGCGCCGCATCATGGCAACCTGCATGGCGCTGCGCCCCCTTGACTCTCCGCCCACTCGAATGCCCGTAGGGTGCGCCCCTCCCCAGCCAAAGGGAGAGCGCCCACCGGTGCCGATCCAGCGGCTGCCTCCGTCGTGCCGCTCGGTCTGCTCCCGGAGCCGCTCCTCGAAGAGCCTCATGAGCTCGTCCAGGTCCAGCTTCTCCATGGCAGCCAGCTCCTCGGGGCTGAGGTCGAGGAGGTTCTTTGCCTGGCGCAGCCACGACAGGATCTCCTCGTTGAGGCGAGCCGCCTGGATCTCCACCCCCTTGAAGTGGTGCGCAAAGACCCGGTCAAAGAGGTCGTAGTCGTGCTCGGTCTTGCACAGGATCGACCTGGCGATGTTGTAAAACGAGGTGAAGCTGGAGTCGTGCAGGCCCAGCGAGAGCCCGCGCATGAGCGTGAGCCACTCCTGGGGCCCCACCTTCAGGCCGTAGTGGCGCAGCTCGAAAAACAGGTCCACCAGCATCAGCGTCCACCGCCAGCCACCTTGTTTATGTCCTGCTCCTGCTTCAGCAGGGCTCCCAGAAATGGGATCTCCTTGCCCAGGCGGCTCACGTCCACGCCGCTGTGAATGAGCGCGGCGATCCAGTCCACCAGCTCGGAGGTGGAAGGACGCTTTCTCAGGCCGGAGACATCCCTGAGGCGGTAGAAGGTCTCCAGGCACTGGTCCACCACCCGCTTCTCGAGACCGGGGTGGTGCACGGCCACGATCTCCCTCATGAGCTCGGGATCGGGAAACTCGATGTAGTGGAACACACACCTGCGGAGAAAGGCGTCGGGGAGCTCCTTCTCGTTGTTGGAGGTGATGACGACCATGGGCCTGTGGAGCGCGGTGACCTCCTCCCCCGTCTCGGCGATGGTGAAGGTCATGTTGTCCAGCTCGTTGAGCAGGTCGTTGGGGAACTCTATGTCGGCCTTGTCGATCTCGTCGATGAGCAGCACCACCTGCGACGGGGCCTTGAAGGCCCTCCCGAGGGGGCCCAGCTTGATGTACTGGTTGATGTCGTCCACGTCCTTGTCGCCAAAGCGGCTGTCGTGCAGGCGCGCCACCGTGTCGTAGACATACAGGCCCTCGGCGGCCTGGGTGGTGGACTTGACGAACCAGGTAATGAGGTCCATGCCCAGCCCCTCGGCTATGGCGTGTGAGAGCAGCGTCTTGCCGGTGCCAGGCTCGCCCCGAAGCAGCAGCGGCCGCTCCAGGGCCAGGGAGACGTTGACCGCGTCCTGGAGAGCCTGGGATGTGATATAGGTATCGGTGCCCTCAAAGCGCCGGAAGGTCTCGGCCTGCGCACCCTGGGTTTTTCTGCGAAACAGCTTCATCTGCGCCAACTCCCATGTTGTGACCTCTGCCCTGGCGACGAGCAGAGAGACACAACTTAGTCACTCCTAACAACGATGGCAACCCTCCAGCGCTCGCGGCACGGGCGCGGGCGTGATCGCCAACCCCTGGTTCCTTTCCTTCCCCCTGGGAAGCAAAGGGGCGGAAAGCTCGCGCCCTCTCCTGGCCGCGCTATACTTGTACTCAGGAGTAGGAGGCCCGCGAAGATCGCTCCAAGAGGCCTCGGCACGAGAGGGTTGAGCATGTCCGACGATTCCATTTTGGCCACCGAAAACCTGTTTCACTTCTTCTACGAGCGCGTCACCGATGCCAGGGAGCTCTGCGGCGCCGACCTCGCTCAAGAGACCGAGTACTACCTGGTGAACCTGCTGTCGGAGTTTCTGAGCACGGTCCGCCTCCTGGAGTCGGGGGGGCGTAGGGTGGACGAGGTCCCCCTGGCCATTCGCCTCATGGGAGCGCAGCTCAGCGCCCCCGCGGAGCGCTACCGAGAGCTGAAGCACCTGGGAGACACTACCTTGTACGTGCTGGGCTGGTTTGCCGAGTCCCTGCGGCGCTCTACAGTGGACCGCTCCTACTATGCCGGCGTAGGGGAGACCGCGTACCATCGGCTGGCAGAGCTGCCCCAGGCGCCACGGGGCTCCTTTGAAGACCCAGTCTTCGTGGAGCTGGCCGAGAAGTTCCACGACGCAGTGGAGATCATCGCCGAGGTTCGCGACCAGGCCCTCCTGAGCAGCGGGGATGTGCTGGCCCTTTACGAGCAGTGGCTCCTGTCGGGCTCGCAGCGAATCGCCGACCGCCTGCGGGAGATGGGGGTCGTGCTGGAAAGAGCCCCCTCGGCCTCCAAGGGGCACCTGCACTAGCTTGGCTTGCCTTAGGGCTCGCGCAGAAATAAGTTCGTCACACCGAGGGCGTCGAGGCGCCCGGTTGGCAAGGCGCGAGGAGGGCGAATACATTGACGTATTTAACCGACGAGCAACGCAGCCAGCCGGGATGAGTCGACGGCCGAATGTAGAAGTTATTTCTGCGCGAGCCCTTACACCTTCCATCCGTGAGCCGGGGCGTGATGGCCCCCGCTCGCCTCACCGGCGCCCCACCACGTGGCACACGGCCGAGGTGAGCAGGGTGAGGTCCTCGACGCTGATCACGAACGGAGGCATCAGGTAGACCAGGCGGCCAAAGGGGCGAACCCAGACTCCGCGCTCCACGAAGCGGCGCTGTATATCGGCGAGGTCCACCGGGGCGTGAAGCTCCACCACGCCGATGGCTCCGAGGACACGGACATCGGCCACCGCCGGGTGCCCATGGAGGGGGGAGAGGCCCGCGGAGAGCTGCGCCTCCATGCGCCGCACCTGCTCGGACCAGCGCCCCTGGGCGAGCAGGGCCAGGGACTCCCGGGCCACGGCACAGGCCAGGGGGTTGGCCATGAACGTCGGGCCGTGCATGAGCGTTCCAGAGCCGTCCGCGGCAATGCCCTCGACCACATGATCGGTGCACAGGGTGGCGGCCAGGGTCAGGTACCCTCCTGTGAGAGCCTTTCCCACGCACATGATGTCCGGGGAGATGCCCGCGTGCTCGCAGGCGAACAGGCGCCCCGTCCTCCCAAATCCAGTGGCTATCTCGTCGGCGACGAGCAGCACGCCGTGCTCGTCGCACAGCTCTCGGGCGCGGCGAAGCCAGTGGGGCGAGTAGAACCACATTCCTCCTGCGCCCTGCACCACTGGCTCCAGCACGAGCGCCGCCACCTCGCCTGCATGGCGCTCCAGGAGCTCCCGAAGTGGCGCCAGGTGGCGCTCTTCCCAGGGATCCCCGAACCGGCAGGCCGGCCTGGGGGCAAAGATCTGCTCTGGCATCGTACCCGAGAACATGCGGTGCATTCCAGTGACTGGGTCGCACACGCTCATTGCCCCCAGCGTGTCGCCGTGGTACCCGCCGCGGATGGAGATGAAGCGCCGCTTGTCAGGCAGCCCTCTGGCCCGCCAGTGCTGCAGCGCCATCTTCAGGGCCACCTCCACCGACACGGATCCCGAGTCCGTGAAGAATACCCGCGTCAGGGGTTCGGGTGTGCACAGCAGCAGGGACCGTGCGAGCTCCACCGCTGGCTCGTGGGTGAGCCCGCCAAACATCACGTGGCTCATGCGAGCGCTCTGAGCCCTCAGCGCGGCGTCGAGGCGTGGGTGACCATAGCCGTGGATGGCGCACCACCATGAGGCCATGCCATCGATGAGCTCCCTGCCGTCCTCCAGGCGCAGCCGCACGCCCTGCGCCGAGACCACCGGGTAGGTGGGGAGGGGTGACAGGAGGGAGCTGTAGGGGTGCCAAAGGTGGTGGCGATCAAAGTCCAGATCGATCATGGGCTGACAGGTTTGCCAGGCAAGGTCACCAACCGCCAGCCCGTGGGGCCGGCCGCAAGAAGCACCGACCTGGCGTCGGGCAAGAGCCGGATCGCCGTTGCCCTGGGCTCAGGGAGCCTCAGGCTGGCCAGCGCGACCAGCTTCTGGACGTCATAGAGAAGCAGCTTTCCACTGCGAACCACGGCCAGCCGGTGCCCCCGACAGTGGAGGTGGTCTGGCTGAACCTGGGTCGAAAACAGGGGGCGCAGGGCGCCGCTGG
>JAJRWW010000034.1 GCA_024276595.1 Myxococcota bacterium | reverse complement strand
CCAGGTCCAGGTACCAGCCGATCCGCTGGGCGCCGATCTGCACTCCCACCACCGCTCCCAGGATCACGAAGCCGGACTTGAAGGTGTCGTTCTTGTTCTGCTCGCCCACCTTGAGGGAGTGGTAGATGATGGCGCCTCCCAGCTCAGGGCCCACGTAGAATGAAAAGACGTCTTTCTTCCCTCCACCAAGGATGTAGTACTTGTAGCGGAGCGTGGCGGCGAAGGAGAGCACTGGCGTCTCCGAGTACTCCGAAAAGCTCACGCCAAAACGCCCCATCACCGACAGCAGGTGCCTGGTGCCCAGGAAGTAGCCAGCCTCCACCTGCCCGCCCACAGGTCCCAGGGCGAAGCCCGGCACCTGGGGCGAGAGCCCCTGGAGGTCCGAGGCCATGGAGGTGGAGAGATAGCCCATGCCTATGGCGAAGCCCGCGCTCAAGAAAAACCTCGGGTAGGCATTTGGGTCCTTGATCTTCGGGGGCTTGCCGCCGTCACTCCCGCCGCCTTTCTTGCAGCAGGGGTGGTTGGGGTTGGCGGCGCACATCTCGGCCGGCATCTCGGCGGTGCAGCCCGAGGGGAGGTTGCGCTTGCCAGCCTTGACCATGATGATCTCCGGCTGGCCAGACGTGGCGCGGATGGGCGAGCAGATGGCCTGGCCGCCGGCGTTCTGCACCTCGATGAAGTAGGCCAGCCGCTGCCCGTGCACGTCCACAGAGGGTATGAGCCCGGTCCAGGCCCAGTCGTTGTCCGACCTCTTCAGCAGGAGCTTCTTGTAGGAGGCCTCCCCCTGGGGCTTGTAGAAGACCACGACCTTGCCGGCGCCGAGGCTGGACTTGACCTTGACCAGGACCCTTACCGGGTTGCCGGCGGTCACCTCGTCAATTGCCGTGTGCTCGCAGGGCTTGGACGGGGGGTCGCCAAGGTCGACGGTCCTGGCAGGGGTGGTGGTGGGTCCTCCACCGCTCCCACCGCTCCCGCTCCCACCGCTCCCGCTCCCACCGCTTCCACCACTCCCGCCTCCACCGTCCCCATCTTTACACTTGTAGCGCGAGAGGGACCGGCGGATCTTCTTCCAGATGCGGTGGACCTTTGGGGGCATGTTTCCAGGGAGCTTCACGCAGGCGTTGGCCTTGAGGGCCTTGCGCATGTAGAGCTTCCCGCGGGTGAGGTCCTGCTCCCCGCGCATGTGCACGATTCCCTTTTTCAGCAGGGCGTCGGCGTACTCCATGGTCTCGTCGCAGTCGTGGTCCTCGGCGTAGTCTATGGCACGGGTGAGCTTCTTGAGGGCAGAGGGGATCTCCAGGGTGTCGAAGTCGTCCATGGCCGCGCTGGTGTAGCGCTTGATCTTCCGCTTGTGCTTGGACTTGCACTTGGCGTCGGCGAGGGAGGGCGCGGCAGAGAGAGCACCTGCCGCGAAGAGCAGAGCGAGCGCCAGCGCCACTGGGCGGCTCGAGCGGTTGAGCTGCAGCATGGTTCGCGTTCCTATTGGTGCGTGATGAAGAACTCGACGCGGCGGTTCTTTTCGCGTCCAGCCCTGTAGCGGTTGTTGGCGATGGGCTTGTCCTCACCGTAGCCCACGGCGACCAGGCGCGATGGCGCGATGCCCTCTCTTATGAGGAACCTGCGCACGGCGCGGGCCCTCCTCCTGGAGAGGCGGCGGTTGTATCGGGCCGAGCCGCGGCTGTCGGTGTGACCCTCGATGCGCACGGTCATGGTGGGGCGGTCCTTGAGGACCGTGGCCACGTCCCGCAGGAGCTGGTAGCTGCGCCTCTTGATGCGCGCGCGGTTGTAGGCGAAGTAGACCTTCTGGGTGAGCTCGATCTTGGTCTTGGTGACCTTGACCAGGAGCTTCTTGTCCGGGCAGCCGTCGCTGTCCTCGTAGCCGTTGTAGGTCTCGGGCTTATTGGGGCACTTGTCCAGGCCCTTGCACAGCTTCGAGTAGGAGCCCAGCTTGCCCTGGATGGTGCTGTTTTTGTCGCAGATCTTGTCCTTGTCGTTGTCCGGGTCCGGGCAGCCGTCGTCGTCCTCGAAGTTGTCCTTGTCCTCGGGCTTGTTGGGGCACTTGTCGATGACGTCGGCGATCCCGTCCTTGTCGTTGTCGAGGTCTGGGCAGCCGTCACTGTCCTCGAAGCCGTCCTTGTCCTCCTTGGTGTCCTTGAAGGAGTTCTTCTTGTCCTTGTCGGCGGCAGGGCACTTGTCCACCTTGTCTCGGACCCCGTCCACGTCGTTGTCGAGGTCTGGGCAGCCGTCGCTGTCCTCGAAGCCGTCCTTGTCCTCCGGGTCGTTGGGGCACTTGTCCTTGGTGTCGACGATGCCGTCACCGTCGGTGTCGAGGACCTTCAGGACGATGCGTGGTCGCGGTCGGGGCCGGGGCGCAATGACCACCCTCCGGGCGCAGCGCTCCGGGGGGCTGCCGTCAAAGGCCGCTTTTGCGTGCTTTTGGGAGATGGCCATCAAGGCCTTGGCCTCGTGATAGTAGCCCTGGGAGAGCCGGTCTCGGGCAAAGCGCAGGTTGGCCTCGGCGAGGGTGAGGTGCTTGGGCTGGCACTTGTAGGCACCGTTCTTCCAGGCCTGCTTGATGAGCTTGTCGATGCCGGTGGCCTTGCCCTCCAGCCGGGAGCCGCAGCCAGGGGCCCAGAGGGTCAACCCCACCAGTAGAAGAATAGGTAGACGAGCGCGGTTCATGGCTAAGGTCTCTCCGGCGACGGCTTCGCCCGCTTGGTCCGGTCCTTCGGATCTCCCACGTCCCGCTCCTCTTCCCTCCGGAGCTTGGTGAGCTTTACCGCCTTCTTCGCCATCTTCTCCGCCTTGACCCCGTAGCGGTAGGACGTCTGGAAGTCGCCATAGCCTGCCCTGAACTTGGCCTGCTCCAGATAGGCCTCGGCGCCGTAGTACTCGTACTTGGCGTAGATGTGCGCCTTGTTGAGCTTGGCCGAGGACACGGCCTTCTCGGCGCGGATGGTCACCTGGGACACGAACTGGATGGGGCCGCAGGCAGCGAGCCCGGTCGCTACCAACAGGACGCTAGCCCGAAATAAGAGGCGGCTAATCACGTCACTCCCTCCTTGGGCGGCAAGCAAAAATGCTTGTAAATTCTCGGTCCAGAAAAGTAGCAGAGCAATGGTGTGCTGGTCAAGGGTTGCGGCGCGCCGACCCAGGATCGGCCTCACGGTCCGGCGTCCGGATCGAGTGGGTCGTCGGGCATGGATCCGGTGCCGAGTGGGTCGGTGTCGGGCGGTTCCTCGGAGTGCTCGCTGCCCAGCAGGGAGCCGGCGGCGATGAACTCGGGATCCGTGGTGGCGTTCATTCGATCCTCGGCCTCGGTGATAGGGATGTGGCTCGCGCTGCCGGGTCCGAGCAGCGTCCACTGCTCACCTGCCGAGGAGAGGCCGGGTCGCCGGGAGCCGGTGGGGGTCACCGACAGGTCGAAGGCGCCGTCCGTGTAAGGGAGAGTGTCGTGGAAGTGGTCGCCCGCGGTCGGCGAGGGGTGGGTGCCAGTGACCGCCCTGGGCTCCAGCCTGCGGTGACCCCACAAGTTGGCGCTCGAGCCAAAGAGGGTCTCGTAGGCCGACAGGAGCGCGCGGCGGGAGGCGGCGGCGCTGAAACGGTCCCGGACCAGGTTGTAGCCCTCCTCTGCGAGGCGGCTGTGGGTGCCGTCGTCAGCCACGAGCTGGAGCATGGCGCTGGCCAGCTCGGACGCGTTGTCCGGCTCCACGAGCTTCACGGGCGGTCGCGGGCCCAGGAGCTCACGGAGCACGGGCGAGTCGGCCGCCACGACCGGCTTGCGGCAGGCCATGTACTCGAAGAGCTTGAGGGGGAAGCCGTGTAGAGGGTTTGTTTCCCCTGGAGACCAGGGGCAAAGGCACACGTCGGCCATGGAGAGGATACGGGGGATCTCATCGTGCTCCACCTGGCCCGGTAGAGACACCAGGGAGCGGATGCCCAGCCTGGTGATGGCGTCCTCCAGGTACGTGGAGAAGATCTCGTCCACCGGCCCCACCAGGGTCAGGTTGGCCTCACAGTACTCCAGCAGCTCCCTGAAGCCTTCCAGGAGGGGCCGGATGCCTCTGCCAGGGCAGAGGCGGCCCACGTACACCAGGCGCTGCAGCTTCTGTGGCACACCGGGCTCCCAGTCGAAGGTGTCGATGTCCACCCCGGGCGGGATCACGGCCACCGGCGCGGACATCTCCCCAGCGGGGAGGCTGTTGGCGGCGCACTGGCTGCCCACGAGGACCAGGTCCGCCTCCTTCAGGCAGCGGCGCTCGTCGGTCTCCAGGGCATCCAGGACCCGCTGGGGGACCAGCCCCTGCTCGGTGGAGCTGCAGAGGGCCACCTCGTAGACGAGCTTGCAGTCCAGATACTCCTTGAGCGAGCAGACCGGGAGCCCGCCGTAGGCCGAGCGGAAGTGGATCAGGTCGTACTCGGCCCCCTCGAGCTGCCTCCTGACCGCTCGCCGGAAGGCCTCCACCTGCTCCACGCGGTCCCCGCTGCCCACCGGAACCCGGAGCATCCGCGTGCGCCGATAGCGCTCCACGTAGCCCATCTCGGCGGTGCGGATAGTCAGCACGTCCACCTCGAAGCGGGGCGCGAGCGCCTTGAGCACCGTCTCCAGCTCCACCCCCTGGCGGCTGGGCTCAGGCACCACCGAGAAGGAGATCACTAGCACGCGCCTGATTGGTCTGGTCGTCATGGCGGTCTTCGATCCACCGGAGAGGCCGGCGCTCCTCGGGCTGCGGGGGGGAAGGCCCCAATGGCGGCAGCCGAGGGGCGGGTTTTTTGTTGCACCGTAGTGAAAAGTATAATAGTACCCAAGAGTTTTCTACGAAAAACCACTACCCTGTTGCCCAAAACAGGTGGGCGTCTATCCCAGGGGCGCCATTGAGAACGGAGGATCCGCCGTGAATCAGCTAATCTCCTACCTTCTGGACAACCTGATTCTCGATTTCCAGGGCGAGCTGGATCTGGCGATGGTTAGGGATTTTCTGAAGAGCGACGAGTCCAAGGTGGCCCGGTCCCTCTACAGCAGGCTGGTGGCCGACGGCGGGGTGGACGACCTGCTGGTGGTTCTGGCCGACTGCCTCAAGGACAACATCAGAGACGGTATTGACGAGGAGACCATCCGAGAGCAGGTTCGCACCTACGTGGAGAGCTGAGTCATTCAGCCCGAGCCCCCGTCAGCACTCACCTTTCGGACACACTGTCGCCTCGTTGGGAGGGCGGACGTTGAAGATGGAGGCAGCCTTGGGGAGCCCCTCCGCAACCACCGTCTGGATGGCGTCTCCGGCTCTCTCCTCGATCTCGGCCAGGTCAGCCTCCATCTGCGGTGGGAAGTCCCCCAGAACCCACCCCACCACGTCCCCATCCGGCGGGCGGCCAATGCCGCAGCGTACCCTGAGGTAGCCGGCATCCGACAGCGCATGTGAAAGTGAGCGGAGGCCGTTGTGGCCTCCGTGGCCACCCCCCGCCTTGAGGCGCAACCTGCCCAGGGGCAGGTCCACGTCGTCGTGGACCACCAGCACATTGCTCGAGGGTATCCTCAGCTCCGAGACGCGATTGGCCACCACCCTGCCGCTGCGGTTCATGAACCTGTGAGGCAAGAGGAGCTGGACAGGGGAGCTGGACAGCCGAGTGTCACACCAAAGGGCGTCCGGCGCAGAGCGCCACCGCCCGGCCGCGCGGGCGGCCAGCCTCTCCACCACTCGAAAGCCCAGGTTGTGCCGGTTGCGGCGGTAGGTTGGGCCAGGGTTTCCCAGCCCCACGATGAGCCACATGGGGTGAGCTACTCGGCCTTGGAGCTGCCGCCCTCGGCCTTCTTCTCATCCTCTGCGGCGCCCTCGGCCTCCTCCTCGCTCTCCTCGGCGGCTGTCTCCTCCTCCACTCGTCCAGCGAGGATGGAGGCGAGGGTGCGCCTGTCCTCTAGCTGGAGCGCGACGCCGGGCGGGAGGTCCAGGTCTGACGCACGGAAGATGTCGTTTATCTGCCAGGAGCTGCAGTCCACCTCGATCTTGGCAGGGATGGAGTCCGCCCTGGCCAGCACGGGGAGCTTGCGGAAGACCTGCTGGAGCACGCCGCCGAGCTTCACGCCTTCGGCACGGCCGGTGATGACCAGCGGGATCTTAACCTCGATCTGCTGGTCCTCGCTGACGCGGATCAGGTCCACGTGCACCATGTTGTCGCGGAGAGGGTCTAGCTGGGCGTCCTTTACCATGGCCAGACAGCCCCGCTCGGCGCCCCCATCGATCTTGAGGTCGAAGAGGGTGTTGCGCTTCAGCTCGGGATCGAGCGCCTTTACCAACGCCGAAGGATCCACCGCGAGGCTGAGGGGGCCTTCATCGCCGCCGTACAGCACGGCAGGGATCTTCCCCTCCGCCCGCAGGCGTCTCGCCGGGCCCTTGCCGGTCTCGTGTCGAATCCAGGCGTTTACGATAGCTCTAGACATTGAAAACTCTCTCTCGGCCCCGTGGGCCGGGTGAACCAGCCGTGGGGCATTGGGGATTAGACGAACAGCGAGCTGATCGAATCTCCGTGGTGTATTCGCTTGATGGCCTCACCCAGGAGCCGGGCCACGCTGAGCTGGCAGATCTTGGAGCATTTCTTGGCGGCCTCGGTCAAGGGCACCGTGTTGGTGATGATTACCGACTCCAGAGGGGACTGCTCGATGCGCTGCACCGCTGGACCGGAGAGCACCCCGTGGGAGGCGGCCGCGCTCACGCTGCTGGCCCCCTGGGCGAGCACTGCCTCACCGGCCTTCGTCAGGGTGCCGGCGGTGTCGATCATGTCGTCCAGGATGATCGCGTGCATTCCCTCCACGTCTCCAATGACGTTCATCACCTCGGCCTGATTGGCCTCGGGACGGCGCTTGTCGATGATGGCCAGGCTGGCGCCCAGGCGCTTGGAGTAGGCGCGAGCTCGCTCCACGCCGCCTGCGTCTGGAGAGACCACCACGATGTTCTTGCCCCGATAGCGCTTGTCCAGCTCGGCGAGGAGAACGGGCATGGCGTAAAGGTGGTCGAAGGGCGTGTTGAAAAAGCCCTGTATCTGCCCCGCGTGGAGGTCCATGGAGAGGACCCGGTCGGCGCCTGCGGCGCTGATGAGGTCGGCCACGAGCTTCGCCGTGATGGGTGTGCGAGGCTTGGTCTTGCGGTCCTGGCGGGCGTAGCCAAAGTAGGGAATGATTGTGATGATGGAGCCGGCGCTGCTGCGGCGCAGGGCGTCGATGGCGATGAGCAGCTCCATGAGGTTCTCGTTGACCGGCTGGCTGGTGGGCTGAACCACGAAGCAGTTGACCCCCCGCACGTTCTCCTGGATCTCCACGTAGGTCTCCCCGTCGGAGAAATGGGAGAACTTTGCCCTGCCCATGGGCACCTCGAGGTACTCGCAGATCTCCTCGCACAGCTCTCGGTTGGCGCTACCAGAAAAGATGGACAGGGATTTCAGCATGTCTTGCGCCTCTCTTGGAGCGCTGTCTCGAGCTCGGTGCAGTTGCCGCGCCGGGGGCTCCTGGCTCCGACGCGAAGCTGGGGCGGGAGGATTCGAACCTCCGAATGCGGGTACCAAAAACCCGTGACTTAACCACTTGTCGACGCCCCAACAGGTGGCCCAGGCACCGCGGAAAAGACCCGCGAAGCCCGGACCGAACGACACGCCCGGCGCGCCGCCGGCTGCTCGAAAGTCGGCGGGAGTATATATGAATCGCACGGCTGTATGTCAAGCACAGAAGATTGGCGCCTCCGAGAAGGTTGGCGATTTGGGAGATTACCAGCGGTTGCGCCAGGATCTTGCAGGGGCGATGACACGGGCGCAGGTGCGCCAGGTGGCGACCAGGGTGTAGCTAGATCCCTT
>JAJRWW010000395.1 GCA_024276595.1 Myxococcota bacterium | reverse complement strand
CTCGGCCGTTGGCGAGGAGCGGCAATGGCTGGCGTCGTCCTCCCTGGGCGCCTGTGCAGAGCCGGCCTGGTCCAGGAGCTAGCCGGCCGAGCCCGCTGGCGGAGCGCGCAGGGCGCTCAGCTCAGGTGGGGTCCATGCCGCCGCACCAGGGCTCCTCATCGGTGGGATCGATCTCGATGGAGCCCGAGCCATCTCTCATGTCCAGGGTCCCCTCGTAGACCACCTGCGGTCCATCCTCGCTGTCGGTGACGTCTCGCTCGACGCGAACCTGGATCACCGCCGGGGGGATCTGCTCCACCTCCACGGTGAAGTCGAAGACGCACATGCAAAGGCACCGGGCGTCGCCGAGCTCGGGGGTGCCCTGCTCCCTGAACACGTACACGCCATCACCTGGCCGACGATGGTCAAACAGGAGCGATCCGTTTTGTACAACGCTTCAGCGGCGCTGGTGAGCTGGATGATGTGCATGCTCGCCGAGTTCCCGGACGCCGCCGCTTCCTTGTCCCCCGTGGCGTGGGCCACCAGGTAGTATTTGAGCTCCTTGCCGCGGATCTAGATGCCCTCGATGACCGCAGACCACGACCATTTGTCGGCGCCCTTCTTGATCAACTCCACCCGCTTGGGAGTGGCATCGGTGGCGACCTGGTAAAACAGGCTCACCCGTTGGATGCCCATCTTGTCCACCGAGCGTAAAGAGATGGTGAGGGTCTTGCCCTCTTCCCACTTGAGGATGGGCACATGCTCGAATCCCTTGGGCGAACCCTTGGGTGCCGCCGCACCCGGACGCGGAACGACCCTGGCCGCGGGCTTGTAGCAGGCCTTCACCCCGGCGAAGAGGCGAAGCACCTTGGCGCTCTGGAGACGCTTGTGCAGCGCAACCTTCGGGTTGATGGACAGCGCCTTGAGCCAGGCAGCTTTCATGGCCGCCAGCTTCTGGGAACGCAGCTCCAACACCCCCAGGATCACATAGGTGACGGCGAGCTCGGGGTGCGTGAGGCACTTGCGACTCTGGGCCACGAGCTTTGCGTCCTCGAGCTTCTGGCGCGCCTTGCTCAGCTCCCAGCGGTCGTTTTCGTCCAAGGCGTCGAAGTTGAGCTTCTTGATCTTCCGCACCGACGCCGCCGTACACGTCTGGGCCACCGCCTGCTGAGCCGGCCAGGCCAACAGACCGATCAACGCTCCGACGGCGACCAGAACAAAGGTCCTACTGCGCATGAGGAAATCCTTTCCTAGGCCAGGCGAAAACGGCCGAGGCCACCCACGCCAATGGGGTAAATCTAGGTGGAGAACCATGAGGTGGTGTGCGTGCACGCCGGGACCTATGCCGAGAGCTGGCTGGAGGTGCCCACCGGCGTGACGCTCCTTTCGGCGGATGGGCCCCTGGCGGCGGCGATCTTCTCGGGGGATATGAGCGCGGTGCGCTTCGACGGCGTGAGCAACGCGGCGCTGGACGGTTTCGAAGTGTACGGCACCTGGGACGCGGGCGATCCCGGAAATGGGCTGATCCGGGTGGTGGACTCGGAGAACATCACCATTCGCAACACCATGGCCCACGACGCGCCCTACGACATGGACGTGGTGAAGGTCTCGGGCCAGGTGAGCGGGTTGCTCATCGAGGGGCTGGTGGCCTGGAACCCGGCCCACCGCAGCGGTGGCATGTTCCAGGAGGTGATCGACATCTTCGGCAGCGGCGCCACCGCTGGGGATCCTCCGCCGGTGAGCATCGTCATCGTGCTGGGCTGCTGGCTCTTTCACACCGATGGCATTGGCGACTGGCTGATCTACAGCAAGATTTACGCGGAGAACATCCTGTACGAGAACAACGTATTCGGTCCCTCCGCGGGAGCCGGTTGGAGCAACGCCGCGGTGGGCATCGGCACGGGCGAGGCGGGGATCCCGGACGCCGCCGCCGCGGTGGTCACTCACGCCATCGTGCGCAACAACCTATTCGTGGGGCTCCGGGGGGACGCGGCCCTGGCGGTGATGAACGCCGAGGACACCTGGGTCTACAACAACACCTTCTTCGCCAACACCGGCGGTGAGCTGCGGGCGGTGATCATGACCCGTGGCAACAGCCACGCCGTGGGCGACACCCGGGTGTTTAACAACATCTTCCAGGCCAACCACCCGTCCAAGAGTGCCGCCGGTGCGCTGTTCTGGATCCGCGACGCGCTGCCGTCGCCCTGGTACCACGACCACAACCTATACTTCGACAACCTCGCCGCGTCGGACACGCCGTACACCGGCGAGGCCGCGGGTGTCTACGACTTGGATCCCGGGCTGTTCGCTCCGGCGGTGCCGGATGCGTCGTCGCCCAATCTGCAGCGGATCGCGGAGATCCGGGCGACCTTCGCCATCTCGGCGGCCTCCCCTGCGGTGGACGTCGGGCTGGACGCCATGGGAATCGTCGGACACCCCAACTGGTGTCCAGGCAACACAGACCGCCGCTGGGATGCCGACCAGGATCCCCGCCCCGCCGTCGACACCTGGGACCTCGGTGTCGATGAGGTGCAGTAGCACTTTCTGGCCTCCCGGCCTCCCGGCCTCCCGGCCTCCCGGCCTCCCGACCTGCCGGCCTCCCGGCCCCACAGCCGCGGTAACCCGTGGACGTTCCCGAAAGGTAAGTGAGTTACCGCGGTCAAATGGTCACAAAACTGCGGTAACTCCCATCCCTTCGGCGGAAGGCCCCTGAGTTGCCGCAGTTTCCAAGGGATTTCACTGCGGTAACCCGTGGACGTTCGCCAAAGGTCAGGCGCTTACCGCAGCTTTTGTCCTACATCCAGTGTCGGCTGCATCGGTGACGCTGGAACATGAGGCAACGCGGCACTATCTGCGGCAAGCGCAATTACCAGCGCATCCGGTAGGGGTGGTAGTCACCCTTCCGCTCCGTCAACTTGACCAAACTGCTCGCCTGATGAGCCAGAATTCGCGCGGGGCTGCGTCGCTTAGATCGCCAGACCAGTGGCTTGTGCCAACGCTTGAGAAAGGCCGTGGCGAGTTGGCGACGCGCCCTGGTCCTGAGCTGTCCCTGCTTGCCGATGATGGGCACGAAGCCCCTACCAATCATCGCGAGCACGGCACGGTCGGCGAAAGGCGCTCGGAACTCCTCGATGAGATCGAACACCAGGCTACCCTGGTCTCGCTGGGAGCCGTGCATCAGCCCGAAGTACGGATCGAGCCCCACACTGACAATGCTTCGCCACACCTCACCGTACAGGATCCCATACACATAGTTGATGCACTGGTTGACCGGATCCACGGTTGTCTGCTGGACGCGTCCCTCGAAGCCGTGCCTTTGGGGCAGCAGTATCACCAGCTGCTGCCAATAGGTCGCCGCCGCTTGCCCCTCATAACCCATCGCGATGGAGCGGAGGTTCTCTCGGGCCGGGTCGAGCCCGCTGATGCGGTCCGCCTGCTCGCGGATGGAGCGTGCTGCTTCATCAAGCGCTCGGCCCAGATCCGGGTCGCCGCGGCGACGGTATTTGCCGAAGTACCGCAGGACGGCGGCCTGATTCGATGTCTTGGCCGCGATCATCGCGAGACCAGCTTGCAAAATATCCGGGTCGCTGCGGCGCAAGACCTGCTGGCTTCTCAGAAAGGCCCGATGTGAGTGAATGGGGGTCAGCATCGCGACCGGGTGACCTACGGGCGGCGCGAAGACCACTGGGACGTCCCGCTCCGCCAGCTCGATTTGCAGGGGCACCGAGATGTTCATCCCGAGCCCCTGAAGGTAGATGAGGACTAGCTCATTGAGTGGTAGCCGCGCGATCTCGGTCTTGCGTTTCCGCACCACCAGATCCTCGCCGTCGGCCATCACGTAGCTACCATGCTGGAGTACGAAAAGCCGACCGTCGTCGAATATGAGGCCGGGGTCACCACCCTCTTCGTCGGTTTCAGCGTCAGCAGTAGCGTCAGCGGCTCCGGCTCCGGCTCCGGCTCCGGCCAATCGGTCGCGTGCGGTCTTCGTCATCCAACTCCCCGGCAGAGGATCGGGTTCGTCCTCTGGATATCCTCCCGATGCTGTTTCACGAAAGGCGGGGGAGACGATGGCTCCGCCTGTTTGTTCGTCCTGAAGTGAGGAGCCGAATCGATCCCGTCCCACCCAGGCTGGATCGTCACGCAGAGTGCTGGGCAGCATGGCGTGAGCCATCTGCTCGACGCGCCCATCAAGCGCAGTGAGCTGCTCGTCAATCGTCGCCTCACCATCCAGGGAGAAGTAATTCCTGAAGCCGCGAGTGAGCGCGCTCACTCGCCCCAGAGCCTCGGCCCGCTGCATGAAGGTGGCCTGGGGGCTACCGAGTTCCCGGACCAGGGGTCTCATCTTGTCCAGGGCCCGGTCGAGCCGAGACGGTCTGATCGTAATGGTCTCGCCGGTCATCCTGAAGCCCAGGAAGTCGATCCCCTCTTGCACCGGGGCATATTGAGTCTTGGCCGGTTTGAGCTGCATGCGCAGTGGGCTGTGCAGGAACCCAGCCAATGTATCCAGTGCTGCCTTTGCGCCCTCCTCACCGGTCGCGAGCAAGACGATATCATCAGCGTAACGGACAAAATCCAGGCCGAGTCGCTCGAAGTGTTTGTCCAGCGGGTCGAGGTAAATATTCGCCAGCATGGGGGAGAGTGGCTCGCCCTGTGGCACACCCACCTCGGTGGGTAGCAGATCATGGAAATCGAGCACCTCGATCGTCAGCCAGTGACGGATGAGCTTGAGCAGTGCCTGATCGTGTACGCGCTGCTCCACCAGCCCCATGAGCACATCGTGGTCGATGCTGTCGAAGCACTTCCGGATGTCCGCCGTGACAGCCCAGGTCCTACCCGAGGCGATCATGGATCGGGCGACATGGATGGCCTGGTGAGCGTTGCGCCGCGGCCGGAAGGCGAAGCTGTAGTGGCTGAATTCCGGCTCGAATATGGGCTCGAGCAACACGAGGCAAGCGGCCTGCACCACTCGATCACGAACGCAGGCGATGCCCAGCGGCCTGCGTCCGCCGCCAGCCTTTGGTATGTAAACCCGCCGCAGCGGTCGGCAGCGATAGCGCCCTGAACGTAGCTCGCCACTCAACGCATCGAGCTCCTTTTCCAGCTCGGATCGGAAGGCACCGATCGTGACGTTGTCTATTCCGTGGGATGTCTTCTTGACGCCCCGATTTGCCCTGAACCACCCCAGGCGCAAAAGCTCTCGATCCTGAAGCCGCTCGAAGAGATCTCCGTGTTTTGCCTGAGGTGGGACCAGCCGATCAACGAGTCGGGAGACCTGCCGAAAACGCGCGGCGGGGCGCTTCTGGGATCCAGCGAATCTGAATCCGTGGACGCGATTGATCTGCATGGGGGACCGCCGGGTTGGGCCCAGACGAGTCGCCAGTGCCTTCCCGGTGCGCCGGTCCCGGATCCAGACCTGTCCAGGTCTGAGCGCGTTGATCCGCTTGATGACTCCATCGCTGGCCCAGTGCCGGTGCGCAGACGCAAGCAACGGACGCGGCGGTTGAAGGACCCACAGCTCATCGGCGCCCTCCACCCAGGGCAGAGCCGCAGGCGGGATGCTCACCCTGGACCCGCCCCTGACCAGCATCACGTGCCGGATTTGATCGGAGGTCGCGCTAACCCAGCCCGGAAGCCGATACCGGACCGCTGTGACCGCAGTCGCAGCTTCAACTGCTTCACTTGAGCTCAAAGCATGAACTGGAACGGGGATACGCTCGACCGGAAACACCGTAGGATAGAGATATATAACCGTGCACCGGACGGGGTCACCTCCCGCCGTCGAAACCGAAGTCCGGTTGGGAGCATTGGACGAGAGAAGTGACCGAACGCTCTCGGCCACACTTGCAAAAAGCAGCGTCTGAACCAGTTCGTGTTCCGCCGCCTCGAAGCTCTCGAGGCGCGCTTCCAACCAGATCACCCGATTGCGCTGGCTATCAATGTCCGCTTCCTCTCGACCAGCCTTGTGAACCGAACCCTTGTAAACCGAACCCTTGTAAACCGAACCGTGGTGAGCCGTAAATATGGGGGAGCACACAGCCGCTTCCGAAAGTGCGTAGACGGCCGGAAATCGTAGGCACCATTTCAGCACCGACACCAGGCGGTCGAGCTCCGTGGCGTCAGTCCACTGCGCTTGAAACCACCTTCGAGTGTCGGCTTCAGAGAGCCGCTGCAAGAGCGCCCCGAGCCCGACGTCGCCCTCGGCGGTGAGTCGGAACCATACATCCACAGCCCAGCTTAGGGTCTTGTTGCTGAGTTTTGCGAGCTCTGCGATCTGCTTCAGACGCTCGAGCACCCATAACATCGTGTCCTTGACGTGGTCCCCCGCGCCGAGTCTGAACAGGGTGATCGGTCTGCGTCTGTCCGCCAAATCCAGCCAGGTCATGCTGCGCTGCTCCAGGAGGGCCCCCAGCTCGTCGCCTAGCACCGCGGCCCCCCGTCCAACGGCGTCCACCACCACGATCGGTCCGACACATTCGGGCGCGGTGAGAACCTTATGCAAGACTGCGTGGGGCCCATATGCACCGAAACCAATGACGCACACTGTGTTCGGAATCGACCACATGACGTCAGCTTCCGGGGTGTCCACGGGCACCCTCGGCGTGTCCACGGGCACCCTCGGCGTGTCCACGGGCGTCCCCGTTCCCGTCCCCGTCCCCGTCCCCGTTCTTGTCCAATTTCTTGTTCCCAGATGTCAGCCGTTTTACGATGACTTTCCTACGATTTCGATATGTATTGAACGGAATAAAGAGCACGGCGTCCGGCCAGGCCACGGCGAGCGCCTCGGCCATCACCGGACTGATCAGGCGTCGGTCGTGACGCTTAATGAGTTTTCCCGTCTTACGATCCTCGACCTCGACCTTGTCGAGAGTGCCGAGCTGCTCAATGAGGCGTTGCAGGGCCACTCTCCGCTGCTTGAGCACTCGTTTCAGTGTCCGCGCGGCTCCGACATCGAGCACGAAGGCATCATTGAAGGGCATATCAACTCCCGACATGTAGCACCGAGCCATGTTGATCTATCAATCCTCTCTGCCGGAGTGTGAACAACTGAGCACCACCGGCGATCGAAAGTGGGTTTTCGTCTGAAGGATATTGTGAGACACAACGAAGTGCGAGTCATGCAAAACCGTATGTTTTCGTTGACATTAACTACAATTGGAGTTAATAATTGGAGTTAATAGGCGGATCGTGGACACCGCGGAACGCGGACACCGCGACTCGCGGACGCTGCGGATCGTAGCTGCCAACTGGGACCAGATCCGAAAGGACACCGTGGAATTTCTCGACGCAATCAGCGCTCTTGAATTCGCCGATGAGCTCCAGGCCGCCCTGGAGGAGATGCTGGCGAACCGTGCCGTAGTGGGGCGTCCCCGGTCACATCAGTGGCGGTTCCTGAGGGACCTTCTGCACCGCTTGCTGGACGGGGCCCAAATGACCCCCTTCAGCGAGTTGAGCCCCCAGACAGCGGCCCAGTACAAGTTCGAGATCGAGACCCGCCTGAAGAGGCACTACCTACGCCCGGGCGGCCCCGTGAAGTGGGTGTTCAAGCTCTGCCACCATCGCGATCTCCCACGAATAGGGATGGCCGATCCGGATCAATATCCCAGGTTAGCGGGATATTGTCTCCTCGTTCGACGGAACGATCCTACCGCATCTACCCCAACCGACCCCGATCCATGGGGCGCGAAAAACTGGCGTCATTCTACGCGTGAACACTTAGAGAAGCTCATTCAAGAAGCCGTCGACGCGGAGTTCACGGCCTACACCAGCCTACCAAAGATCGATGCCAAAGCGCTGTCAGCCTCGTTTCACCCCCGGTCGCCTGCCATGACCGAGATCCTCAATGTCCTGCACCGTCACGCGGAGCGTGGATGGGTCATCAATAACTCACTGAATCCCTCCACCAAGCGGCTGATCAGCGCTCATGTCGTGGAGCTGACAGCAGACAAGGCACTTGTACGAACCCGTGAGTATTGGTATCTTCGGTGGTGGGACAGTAACGCGGACAGGTACACGTACCCCTATCGGGAGACCAACATGCAGATGTATGTTGTGAAGCTCATAGCCGACAAATGGAAAGTGTTCAGCAACGAAAGACCCCCACCGCGTTCGTCTACACCACACAGAAGATCTCATGGGTGACCATGATTATTCAAAACAAAACAACTAGGCAAATCAACCATGTACACGAATAAGATTAATGATTACGTAGTTCGGTTTCTAATCACAAATATGGGCGGTAAGCAGGAAGTGCTGGATCAGTACAATAGATCATCAATCACTAATCAATCTAGATGCATCTACTACGAAGGTTGGTGACCTGATCGATCAAGCCGACAAAGACGGATGGATTGACTGGCTACGAGAGCTAAGCATAAAGGAACTAATGTCAATGTTTGCAGGATATCCTCATGTAGGCAAAAGAACCACGTCATCCGTTACATCTCGAAGACAGGCGATGTCAGACGCTTCCAACCTACGTAAGAAGATCCTCTCCTTCTTGGAACACTCCCCATCAAGCCGCGCGAAAGATATTCGAGCGGCCACCGGTGGAGACTCCATGAAGATAACAATTGCAATACCAACCCTCAGAAACAAAGGTTTGGCAAAACTGAATGGAGCAGGAAGGAACTCGGCATACTCCCTGCACGAGGCAAGATAATGCACAGCCATTCGGCCTGCCATTACGCCAGAGTCACAAAGAGAGCATCCCAACGGCGCACAGAGCACGGAGTTGACATAAGATGAATTATCGGAACCCCAAGTAATCTTAAGTGAAAATTAGCGGAGTGTGTGGTTCGAAAACCGGAACTGTAATGGTTCCAGCAACCTATGTGCCGGATGGTGATTGTCGATTGAGGCATTTTCGACGTTGTAGCAGGGGAGGGGCGCCACACGGTCGTATGACTCGAATATATTAGGTTAATTCTTGGTGCGTTTGGGATGCGAAAATGGGAAATGTCGAAAATGAGCGGTGTTGTGAGCGTTTTGGGTTGAGCAAGCGTGGGTCGAGTGGCGTCGAAAATACGATTTCGTTGTGGTTCCTGTCGGGAGGGAGTCGGCGAAAATGGTGATTTGTGCCGATTCGCAGGAGGTGTCGCTGCGTCGGAGTGCTCGCTGCGTCGGAGGGCTCGCTGCGTCGGAGGGCTCGCTGCGTCGGAGGGCTCGCTGCGTCGGAGGGCTCGCTGCGTCGGAGGGCTCGCTGCGTCGGAGGGCTCGCTGCGTCGGAGGGCTCGCTGCGTCGGAGGGCTCG
>JAJRWW010000394.1 GCA_024276595.1 Myxococcota bacterium | reverse complement strand
GCTCGGTGAAGATCCAGTGGGCCAGGTGACCCGCTGGGATTGGAGAAAACCTGTCGGACATGACTCACTCCGGCTGTCTGCACAAAAGCTCCGACCCATGGTCGGCCCAAACGCGACAAAAGTAAATCACTCTCCTCGCCCGCCATTCGATCGCAGACGTTCCCCGTTGGCGCCAGCCGCCTCCACTCTTCAAAAGTTGTGGTGCTCACTTTTTCTGGGCTGTTTCGGCAGAATCGGGCCCGGCCCGAGAGGCGCAGATGAGGCGAGCGATATCCCGAACCAGGGCGACCACGCTGCTGGGTTGGTCGGCGAGCAGCTCCATCAGGTCGCCCAGAGGGCGCTCCGCGGGCACGCTGCTCAGATACAGCCCCACCCCGTCACGCGCGGTGAGCACCGCCCGCGACATCTCCTCCGGATCGGCGCCCAGGGCATCCAGGAGCGCGTCCAGCGACGTATCCCTGGGAAACCGGACACCCCGTTCATAGGACCCGATGGCGTTGGTGCTCAGGCCGGCGCGCTCCGCCACCTCCTCCTGCGAGAGCCCCCGGGCGACCCGGAGCTGCCTGAGCTTCTTTCCAAAGGCGATTGCGACCCTAGACATCAGCCGAGCGTAGAACGCTTGAGAGTTGCCAAACAGTATGTATTTGTGTATGTTCGCTTTCTCTAGGCACACATTCTGTGCGCTTGCCCCTGCCTCGCTCTCACGCCTGGCTCGCTGCACAAAGGAGCGCCACAAGCAATGACACAGCGCCATGAAGAGATCGGGAGGATCCTGGTGGTAGACGACGATCCCATGATCCGGCGTCTCGCCTGCCGGATCCTGAGGGGTCGCTTCGAGATCCACCTCGCTTCCGACGGGCCGTCGGCCCTGGCCCTGGCCGAGCGTGTTCCCTTTCACGTGGCCGTGCTGGATGTACACATGCCAGGCTGCTCCGGGGTCGAGGTGGCACGCAGGCTGCTCCGACTCCCCCGACGCCCCGCCGTGCTGCTGGTATCATCCATCTTTTCCGGGGCCTGCGACATGGCCGAGCTCGACATCCCCGAGGGGGTCTTCGCCTGCCTCGGCAAGCCCTATGATCCTAGGTCCCTGCGGGACCTGGTGAGCCGCGCGCTGGCTCACGCGAATCCCCTGAGCGCCCCGAAAAGGCAACGGCTACCCCATCCGCAGGGGGATGGGCATGAAGATGAGCACGAAGACAACTATTACCAGTAGTCCCACGGCCCGGCGACCGCGGGAGAGGGGCTGCATGTCCACCGGGGGATGGTAGCGCCCTCCCGAACGTCTGAGCATGAACAGCAGCAAAAGAGGCCATATTAGCCAGGGCACTGCCGCCGAGATGGCGTTCTCGAGGGCGGCAAGGGGGGTGTTGAGCCACAGCGGCGGAGTGCCCTGCGGAACCGGGGCCACCGAGGCCAGGGAGTCGAAGAGCACGTACAGGAAGACCCCCAGCCCCATCACCGGAAGGAGCTTGTGGAACCAGCGGGAGGCCCACTCGTAGCGATCTCCGAAGTAGGAGAAGGCCACGTGACCACCGTCGAGCTGCCAGACCGGGATGAGGTTGATCATCGTAACCAGGAGACCGCACCAGGCCGCCCAGGCGATGGGGTGCAGGAAGACGTCTCGTCCCCCCCAGGGCAGCAACTCGCCCTTTACCAAGTACTTCAGGCCCAGGTAAAAGATCGAGTTGCCCTCGGACATGGCCGTGGCTCCGGGGGGCACCGTACCCACGTCGGAGAGCCACAGCCCCAGAACCAGCAGGGGAATGGTCACCACCAGGCCCGCCAGGGGTCCTGCGGCACCAATGTCCATGAGCGCGTCGCGGCTGCGGATCCTCTCCCGCATGGCGATCACCGCGCCGAAGGTGCCCAGCCCTATGAAGGGCAGCGGGATGAAGTACGGTAGGGAGACGTCCACCTTGTGCAGCCGCGCGGCGATGTAATGCCCAAACTCGTGGCACAGCAGGATGAACATGAGCGGGATGGAGAAGTACAGGCCGCGCCAGAGCTCGTGTAGCGCCAGCCCCCCGGGGTCGAACCCTGTGTAGTCCGACAGCAGCAGCACCGGCATGTCCGGGCCGAGGTCCACCAGACCGATCCAGATGGAGGGGGCACCGGTGGACACGTACAGAAGCCCCGCGTGGGTGGTGGTGACCACCGTCGCCAGAAAGAGCGCCAGGTGGAGCAGGTAGCTCGGCCTGCGCCGCCTTGTGGGAGGTGGAGGCGGCTGCTCCACACCGCCGGCTCGAAAGCCGTCCAGGCCGCGAGGGTTCGCGTGGTGCCTGGTGGGCCTGTATGGTTCCATGCTCTCGGCCATCAGTCACCAGCAAGCCGACCCAGCCGGTCCAGGTAGGAGCGGCTGCGAGGAAAGGCGCCCTGGGGGGCCTGCCGATCCACCTCGGTCAACAGCCTCCGCAGCTCCTGGGGGAGCTCCCCGGGGAGCTCCACCTCAAGGGTGATGAGCAGGTCCCCGGATGGGCCCTTCTTCGCGGGAATCCCCCTCCCCTCGAGCCTCAGCACCTGCCCTTCCTGCACACCTGGAGGAACCCGCACAAACGTCGTTCCCTCCAGGGTGGGCACCTCGACACGCCCCCCCGCCATGGCCGTTGTCACCGGCAGCACCGCCCGGCACCTGAGGTGGAGGCCGTCGGGCTCCAGCAGGGGATGCTCCTTCACCTCGACAAAGAAGGTGAGGTCCCCCTCCGGGCCGCCGCGCTCCCCCGGGGTTCCTCCGCCTGGAATGCGAGTGAGCACGCCAGGGGCGGTCCCCGGGGGCACCGTGACCTGGAGCTCTCGCTCCCCCACCTGCACACCAGAGCCCCCACAGGCCCCGCAGGGGGATCCTTCACAGACCCCTTGCCCCTTGCACCCCGGGCAACGCACCGGCGCCTCGAAGCGCACCACCTTCTCGCAGCCCAGGCAGGCCTCCCTCATGGTCAGCACCAGCGTGTACTTCAGGTCCTGCCCCAGCCGCCAGCGGCGGTTCACCTTGTCCATGAGCCCACCCAGCAGCCGGGTGACCCCCTCCACCACGCCGGGGGTCTTGGATGCCACCACCGCGGCCCCGGCCGAGGCGATCCCGGCCAGCTCGTCGTAGTCCCTGCGCCGCTCTGGGTCCGAGAGGGTCTCGTAGGCCTGGAGCACCTGCTGAAAACGCTCCACCGCGGAGGCGGTGGAGTTCCTGTCGGGGTGCAGCTCCATGGCCAGTCGGCGGTAGGCCGCCTTGATCTCCTCTGGCCTCGCCTCGGCCGCAAGCCCCAGGAGTCGATAGTAGTTGGGTAGGTTGCTGACCATGGTGCTAGAGAGCTTCGCCTCAGGTAGACGAGCCAGGTGTCCAAGAATCTTCCGCGTAATGAACCACGATTTCGGGAGAGGTGCAAGGAGCCAGAGCGGAGCTGACAGTGCATGACTGGCCGGGGCGGAGGTGCTCAGAGGTGGCACACGGGGACCAGGGGACAGCCTTCGCACCGGACAGGATCCCTCCGAGAGGGACAGGCCCCGATGATCCCCAGGCGCGCCAGGGCGAAGTCGTACTTCACCGGATCCTCGGGATCCAGCGACCTGAGGGCTCGAGTGATCTCCAGGGCCATGGCCTTGCCGGCGGTGCGGCGGGTGGTGAGCCCGAGCCGGCGACCTATGCGAGCCACGTGGGTGTCGAGGGGGATGACGAGCTGTGAGGGGCTCACCGCCCTCCAGATGCCCAGGTCCAGCTCGTCCGAGCGCACCATCCAGCGCAGGAACATGTGCAGGCGCTTGGATGCCCCGGAGCCATCCACCATCGGCAGGAAAGAGCGGGTCCCCCGGCGGGTCAGGTCCACCTCCGGCGGGGCCAGGCTGCCCAGGTGACCCACGAGCCCGGCGAGACCCTCCAGGGTGGTGGCCGCATCCGGGGGCTGGTGGGCGGAGAAGATG
>JAJRWW010000393.1 GCA_024276595.1 Myxococcota bacterium | reverse complement strand
CGGGTCCTGGTAAATTACTTGCCAAAACGCCGTCTCTCGCTGGACAGGGCCGCCAGGCGATCATTTTCGGCAACTTGGGTTGGGACTTCCACCTCGTTGTGATGTACGATATCTCCTGTGGCTGGTCGCTCGCGACCCTCCGCGGGGCCCAGGGGGCAGGCGTCGCTCTCACAGGACGACCGCTCCCTTTGCAATGGTACCAGAAGAGGATCTAGGCATGGGACGAATCTTGCTGGCATTGAGCGCAACGGCTGTCTTTTTCCTGGGGGCGCCAGGCCCGGCCCAGGGCTCGGAGGTGGCCCGCACTCGCAAGCTTGGCCTGGGGGGAATGGCGGGGAACCCCACCGCCTTCACGCTCAAGTACCACTTCACCCCCCACCACGCGCTCACGGGTGCCATGGGCATCGGCTGGTGGGGCGGCCACAACTTCGAGATGCACGTGGACTACGGCTACCACTTCGATCTGGCCAGACCCCGACCCCTGGACGTGCGCATGTACGTGGGCGGAGGGGTGAAGTTCTTTTACTACTTCTGGCGCTACTACGACTACTACGATCCCCGCGCGGACCCCTACCGCTACGGCAGGGCGGGCCTGGGCTTGCGCGGGCCCGTGGGGGTCTCCGTCAACCTGAACAAGGTCCCCCTCGAGATCTTCGGAGAGATCGCCCCAGGGGTCGCCTTCCTGCCGTGGATCTTCTTCTTCGTGGACGGATCCGTGGGGGTTCGCTACTACTTCTGACTCCCCCCATGCTTTGCCAGCCCACCGCCAGCCGGGGCGGCGTGGAGAGGAGCCACCTGCAAGTGCCTGCTACAGCCTTCGCAAGATCTGGCGCACGCTGGCTCGGTAGGCGCCCTTGGGATAGGTCTCCAGGTAGTGCTCCAGCAGGTGCCTGGCCTGGCCCTTTCTGGCCAGCCGGGTCCAGGCGATGCGCCCGGCGGAGTACAGGGCTGTCTGCCCCTGCTGGGTCCCCCGGAGGCTGTGGGCCAGCGCCAGGAACTGGGCAAAGGCACGCCGCACACGGCCAAGCTGCAGGTTGGCCCTCGCCTCCAGGCCATCCAGAGCTCTGGAGGCCTGGCCAGCCGCGCGGCAGGAGGCCACCCCTCGCAGCACTCTCTTGGCCTGCCCGCGCGCCAGGGCTCCCTGGAGGGCCTCCAGGGAGCAGCCAGTGGAGCGGGGACGACCAGCGACAGCATGCATCCTCGCCGCGACGGGAGGCCGGGTGTGACTGGGGGTGGGGACGCCAGCGGCCAGCAGCGTCCCCCCACTGAGCGCTCCCGGAGCATCCAGGAGACGCACCCGATCCAGGCGGTGGCTCAGGATCTGTCCGGCCTCGATGGGCTTCTCCTGGAGGCTACCAGAGTGGCTCCAGCGATACATGACCTCCCCCCGGACGGCTGCCACGCGCAGGTCATTTCCTGGCTGCCGGCTGAGCAGCACCCTGGCCGAGCCCACGATCACCTCGCCGCTCCCCGGCACCCAGACGCTCAGACCGGCTCCATGCCGACCAGGTGTGGAGCCCACATCCAGGGAGACAGTGCCCTTGACCAGAGTGATGACCGGCCTCTCCCCTCGCCGCCGCACGGACACCTGGGCTCCCGCCGCGAGCCCCAGGGTGGCGCGCGAGCCCCAGGCGATCACCCCACCCCCGGTTCGGGGCGAGTGCAGGGTGACTCCAGGCGGGAGGGTGCTCCCATGACCCAGGGCGCGTGCTTCGCCCGTGGGCCCAAACACCAGCACATGCCCGGCCTGGACCCTCGCCCTGGGGAGGGCTGGCGCGGCGGGCGCGAGACGCGCCGCGCCAGCGCCTCGGCTCTGCACAGGCTGGCGCCAGTACCAGAGCAGGGCGAGGGACGCGACAGCGAGGGTCGCGGCCACCCCCGCCGCGATGGTGGGCACCTTCCAGGTCCGTCCGGGCCTGGGGGGCGCCCCGGGGGACACGGGGGCCGAGAGCACCGCGCGCTCCATGCGCTCCATGCGACGGGAGCCCAGCCTAGGAGGATCCAGAGCTCTCCAGGCACGGAAGATGGTCGCCAGGTCCTCGCCCTCCCGACGGCAACCCTCGCAGCCCTGGACGTGGCTCTCGAGCCAGAGGGCGTCGGCGGACTCGACATCTCCTCCCTCGGACTGGAGGAGGAGCCTGCGTGCCTTGGCGCAACTGGGTTTTATCATTCTTCTACTCCGATCTTCTGAAACATGGCTCGACTCACTAGCCACCACCTCGCTCGCTCGAGGAATCCAACCACTCCCGCAGGGCTGGATCCCTGTGAGCCGCCTTGAGCAGCTCCTTGCGCGCGTAGAGAATTCGAGACTTGGTGGTGGCGACACGGCTGTCGGTCATGGCGGCCACCTCCTTCACCGAGTAGCCCAGCACCGCGTGCAACAGCAACGCCACCCGTTTCTTCGCGGAGATCCCATCCAGCAGGCCGGTGAGCTTCTCCACCAGCCTGCGCCCCTCGAGCGCCCGGTCCGCGCCGCGGGAGGCGGAGGTGGCGCTGCCCGCCGAGCTCGGGACCAGCTCCAGGGGGACCGTGTGGGGCCCCCTCCTGCGCCGGAGGTGCTGGTAGGCCACGTTCGCTGCGACGCGGTCTATCCAGGTGCGCAGCAGCGCGTCCCCGCGGTAGTGTCTGAGGCTGCGGAGCACCTCGATGAGGGCCACCTGGACCAGGTCGGGCA
Source organism: Myxococcota bacterium (assembly GCA_024276595.1). Taxonomy (GTDB): domain Bacteria; phylum Myxococcota_A; class Polyangia; order HGW-17; family JAJRWW01; genus JAJRWW01. Next base: position 3,978 of record JAJRWW010000393.1, on the reverse strand, counting down.
TCTCCTGGTCCGGCCCCAGGATCCGCGTGAGCGTGATCCGCACCTGGCCCATGTACCGCCGCACCAGCCGGGTGCGGGCCTCCTCATCGCCCTCCCGACACTGCTGCACCAGCGCCAGGTCATCGCGGATCTCGGCGCGGCGATCACTCGTGGGTTTGGTTGCCATCATGGCAATTGTTGCATACTGTGCCGAGCTGGTTGAAGAAAAACCCTCGAGGGGTCTCCCCGCCGCAGGAGAGGTGGAGCCGTGGCCGACGACAGATTCGATGGCAGCTACGACAAGGGGCGCTCCAGGATGCTCGGCTCCACCGTGGGGATTGGCGCCGGGGTGGGCATAGGCATTGGCACGTCCAGGATCCTGGAGAGGGAGCTGGGGCCGCTACTGGGCTTCGGCCTGGCGATGCTCATGGCCGCGGTGGTGGCGGTGACCCTGGGCTGGCTCGTGAGCTGGATGGCGGGCGAGCAGGACCGAGGCTAGCGACAAGGCCGCCCCAGGCGCTGGCGGGGTGGATGTCTACTCCTCCAGGAGCTCTCTGAGGTGGGGAGACGGGGGGATGTCCGAGAGGATGGACTCGGAGCGCGCAGGACCCCAGGCGTTCCAGCTCAGGTATCTCTGCAGGCCGTGGAGCAGGGCGGCCATGTTGTTGCGAAGGTTCTCCTCTGCGGCGCTGCCCTCCTCGGAGCAGCTCCTCGTGGCCAGGTCCACCAGCTCCTCCAGGAGGGAGTCGTCGTGCTCCAGGCCGACGAGCTGATCCTTGGTGAGACCGGTCGTGAGGGCCACGTTCTGTAGCAGGGTCTCGCGGTCCTCCGCCTTGATCCGGAGGTACTCGTCTTTGAAGAGCCGACCCACGTCCAGGATCTTGCGGACGTCGATGCCGGTCTTGATGCCCATGGCCTCGCACATGACCACGAAGTCTTCCGTGGACACGAGGCCCGAGAAGAGGTGCTCGAAGTGGTAGTAGCTCCCCGTGCCACCGATGAAGCGCCCGTCCACGGTGTGGGCGGGCTGGCCACCGGTGCCGCTGAGGGTGGTTTCGAACCGGGTGATGCCCGCCTGCAGGGCGGCCAGGTAGTTGGCCAACCCCATGCCCCGGCTGGTGTGGCAGTGGCACAGGTGGTATCTCGGGTCGGCCCACTTGCCCATGATCTGGGGGTCGAGGATCATGCTGAAGTACTCGTACACCCGCGCCGGATCTCCGGATCCGTCGTGGTCAGCCTGCTCCACGTAGTCTGCGCCCAGGTCGAGATACTGCCTGGAGAACTCCACTCCCACATGGAGATCGGTGATGCGGCTGCCCTTCATGGGCGAGCCCCAGATGGTGGAGACGGTGCCGCACATCTTGACGTCGGCCTGGGCCGCCTTCTGGATGCAGCGCTCGGTCATCTTCCAGTACTCGTCCAGAGACATCCCGGAGTTGGTCTTGTGGTGCACTGGGTCCGTGGAGACCATCTGGAGCAGGAAGTCGGGCCCACGGCCGTGCTTGGCCTTGAAGGCCAGCGCCCGGTCACAGGCGCGCTCGTTGATGGTGACGGTGCAGATGGTCGTCTCCCCGCCGTTTTGCCGGAGCAGGTGACCCACCCGCTCGCTGTCGAGCAGCCTCACGAGCAGCTCGTCTGCGTCCTTGAACTGCGGCAAGAACTTGGGATGTCCGAAGTTGGTCAGCTCCACGTGCTTGTAGCCGGCCAAGATCAGCTCCTCCGCGAGGCGGACCTTCTCGTGCACCGGGAAGTAGTGCTCCAGGGCCTGGAGGCCGTCCCGCACGGTAATGTCTCCAAGGTCCACCTTCTCCGGCAGCTTGAGATGGTGATTGCTCATGAAACCTCCTTCTTGGGTGGTCGTTGGTGGCATGTCTGCTGTCGCCAAGGGGCCATCCGAGACGAGCCTTCAGCCCTTGATTATCCTGGGGAGCATCATCTGGTGGTGTGGGCAGATCTTGAGGGGGTTCTGGTAGACGGCCCGAGCAAAGGAGACCAGGTAGCCTCGGAGCTCGGTCATCTTGACGATCTCGTCCACGAAGCCCCGCCGGGCGGAGTAGATGGGGCGCGAGTTGTCGTAGTACTGCTGAGCCAGGTCGTTCATCTTGTCGATTGTGGGTTGCAGGTCATGGCCAGCGTCCTGCTCCTTGACCAGGCGCCGGGCGTAGGCCGCCGTTGCCGCGGTCTCCCCGTGCATGACGTAGACCTCGGTGGTGCCAGTGCCCAGGGTGAAGACCGTGTTACGAGTGGCCTGTGGGCCGCCCATGATGTAGTGGGCAGCGGCCGAGGCCTTCCGGAGCACCAGGCAGAGCATGGGCAGCTCGGAGCGCTCGATGGAGTAGATGAGCGACTGGCCCAGACCCAGCAGCTCCGCCCGCTCGGCGATGTCTCCCACGTCGATGCCAGTGGTGTCCTGCACCCAGACGATGGGCACCTGGTCCCTGCCGCAGTGGGTCACGAACTCGTTGGTCTTGATGAGGCCCTGGCGATAGAACTTGCCACCGATGCCCATGTACTCGCCCTTGGCGTACTCGGGGTAGCCCTTGCCCAGGAAGCCCTGCCTGTTGGCGATGACCCCCACCAGGAAGCCGTCTATCTTCACGAGCCCGGTGTAGATCTCCGGGCCGTAGTCGGGGCGATACTCCATGTGCTCGCTGCCGTCCACCAGCCGCGCGATGACCTGCTCCACGTCGTAGGTCACCTTCTGCCGGTGCGGCACCAGGTTGTAGATCTCCTCCGCGGGGTAGATGGGCTCGGCGGGCTCGGCCACCCGGAACAGGGACGGGTCGTGAGCCGGCTGGCCCGCCATGGACCTGCGGAGCGTCTCCAGCACCCCCTCCTCGGTCTCGGAGACGGACCGGAAAAAGCCCGTCTCGTCGTAGTGGATCCCGGTGCCACCGGGGGGGACAGCCTTGAAGTGGCGGGTGGCGTCGATGAGGGCCTGCACCCCCTCGAGGTCAAAGTGCCCCTTGGGGGACATGCCTGAGACTATGCCCGCGCCGCCCACGGCCATGTTGGCCTTGTGGTGGGCGAACATGACCGTGGGGCTGATGCCGTGGTAGCCGCCACCGGCCGGGTTGGTGCCGAAGACACCCGCGAGAACCGGCACGCCCTTGAGGTTCATCTCCGCGTGGCGAAAGAACGTACGCCCACCGCTGCGCGGTCCCGCGTAGACCTCCTCCTGCTCGGTGAGCTTTACGCCGGAGCAGTTGAGCACCCACACCAGGGGGACGTGCAGCATCTGAGCCACGTCCTGGATCCGCGCGATGTTCTCGGCCTGCCCCGCGATCCACGCGCCGGCCATGACCTTGTTGTCCGAGGCCACCACGACGCACATCTTGCCCTCGACCGAGGCCAGTCCGGTCACCAGCCCGGTGGATCTCTCGGCGTTGTCCTTGGGGTTGTAGAGGCTGGTGAGGGGCCTGAAAGATCCCGGATCGATCAGCTTCTCGATGCGCTCGGTGGCCAGGAGCTGGCCCCGCTTGTGGATCTTCTCCGCCGGGATTCCAGCGTCGAGCACCTTCTGCACCGCCTCCGCGACCTTTGCCTCCTCCTGCAAGATGGCCTTGACGTTGTCGGCGCTGCGTTTCTTGGCGCCATCGGTCAGGGCTCTCCCCATTGGGGTCATCTTCTCGAAGTACGGTCTCATGGTCTGTCTACCTCCCGGAAGTCGGCCACACGCTGCTCGAGGGTGGCCAGTATGCCTTCTTGCAAGCGCGGATCCCGGTAGAGCTCTCCATCGGCCCTGCCCTCCGCGCGGATGAGCTCCGCCTCAGCCTCGCCGTCCCAGGTGCGCTGGCTCACCTCCGCCAGCAGCGCGTCCAGCTCCTGGATGGACTGGGGAGCGAGGGGTTTGCCCAACCTACGGATGGGCTCCTCCACCTCGGCCAGAGGGCGGCCCCAGAGCCCTTCATAGGTCATGGGGTCGGCCCTCCGCAGGATCTCCGCCTCCACCTCGTCGGCCGGACGGAGGGTCTTGCGCCTGAAGGGCTCCATGAACGT
>JAJRWW010000392.1 GCA_024276595.1 Myxococcota bacterium | reverse complement strand
CCTCGAACTCGAACCTGCCGCGCACGAAGCTGGTGGCATAGCCGCCGGGCACGTTGTGGCGCTCGAGCAGGAGCACACGCTGATGCATCCGGGAGAGGCGGGCAGCGGCGGAGAGACCGCCCAGGCCCGCTCCAACAACAACTGCGTCGTAATGTCTGGCCATGGATCCCTTTCGTCGGGCAGCAGACCCCGAAGCCTGGGATCTCGTCACGCCACCACGGCGCGAGCTGGTGGAAGAAGTAATATGGACAGGGCGGGCGACCAGTCAAGGCTCCTTTTCCCCCAGGACCCACCCGCGCTGGGCGGATCTTTCCACCACTCGCTGGAGGGAGCGCCCCCACGAGGCCACTCGCATTGATCTGGATATGCACTGTAACTCCCATTGGTTACGCGCACAAGGGGCCTTCTCCGAGCCCTCCAAAAACCCCTGATGCAAACCCTTGACATCGGAGGCCCAACCCGAATAGTGTGAGGCCCGATTAACGCGGCAAAACCAGCTTCGCCGGACAGCTCGTGGAACATGGAAATTCCAACGGAAACCAAGAACTTGATTCTAAAGCGGATCGCTGAGATCCAGACACAGTATCCCGACGCCCAGGCCGCCTGCCTTCCGGCCCTGCACGTGGCCCAGGACCACGTGAGCTACGTGACGGACGACGTGCTGGACCTGGTGGCGGATACCCTTACCCTACCCCCTGCCTTCGTCCAGGGTGTGGCCACGTTCTACACCATGTACAGGAAGCGCCGGGTGGGGAGGTATCACCTGCAGCTTTGCACCAACGTGAGCTGCATGCTGGAGGGCGCCGAGGATCTCCTGGCCGGCCTGGAGTCCCACCTGGGCATCGGCGCCGGAGAGACCACACCGGATGGGATGTTCACCCTGGACGCCGTGGAGTGCCTGGCCGCCTGTGGCACCGGCCCCGTGCTGCAGATCAATGATCGGTACCACGAGAGCATGACCCTGGAGAAGGCCGTCAAGCTGCTGGACGCTCTGAAGTCCGGGCGAGACTCCTCCGACCTCCCCACGCCCAATGTTGATCCCGACGAGATCGCCGCTGGAGCCAAGGCAGCTCCGCCAGCGCCCGACGACAAGGACGAGTAGGCGACGCCCTGGCCGCCCGCGCGGTCACCGCCTGCGAAGGACGACAAATGGAAAAGCTCCTATCGGTCAGTTTTGGCGACCCAGAAGCCAAGAAGATCCAGAAGTACGAGGCCAGCGGCGGCTACAAGATGCTGCGCAAGGCCATCGCCATGCAGCCGCAGAAGATCATCGACGAGGTCAAGGCCTCGAAGCTGCGCGGGCGTGGCGGCGCCGGCTTCCCTGCGGGAGTCAAGTGGGGGTTTCTCCCCAAGGACGCCGAGACCGTCTACCTGGTGATCAACGCCGACGAGGGTGAGCCGGGCACATTCAAGGATCGCACCCTCATGAAGTGGGACCCCCACCGTCTGGTGGAGGGGGCCATCATCACCTGCATGGCCATCGGCGCGCACCACGCCTACATCTACATCCGCGGAGAGCTGGTGGAGGAGGCATCCATCCTGGAGACGGCCATCTCCGAGGCCAGGCAGCGCGGCTTTCTGGGCCGCTCGGTTTTGGGCAAGCCCTTCCCCCTGGAGATAACCGTTCATCGCGGGGCGGGCGCCTACGTCTGCGGCGAGGAGACCGCTCTCATCAACTCCCTGGAAGGCCGACGCGGCATGCCACGCCTCAAGCCCCCCTTCCCGGCGGTGGCGGGCGCCTTCATGAAGCCCACAATCGTCAACAACGTGGAGACCATCTCCTACGTGCCCATCATCCTGGGCATGGGTGGGGAGGCCTTCGCCAGCCTCGGGACCGAGGACGAGGGCGGCCTGCGGCTCATAGCCGTGAGCGGCCACGTGGAGCGGCCCGGGGTGTACGAGGTTCCGTGCGGCACAAACCTCATGGAGATAATCAACGACGTGGCGGGAGGAGTGCGCGGGGGCAAGGCCCTCAAGGGCGTCATCCCCGGGGGGAGCTCCACGCCAGTGCTCCTGCCCGATGAGTGCGACGTCCCCTTCTCCGTGTCGGGCATGGGCGGCGCCGAGTCCATCGCCGAGGTGGAGGTCTGGGATGGCCGCAAGTTCGAGGTGATGGCCGGGCGAACCCTCCGGAGCTCCCCGGGCTCCGGCGCCATAATCGTGATGGATGAGACGGTGGACATGGTCCACGTGTGCGCGCGGCTGATGCACTTTTATGCGCACGAGTCCTGCGGGCAGTGCACCCCGTGCCGAGTGGGCACGAGCTGGCTCAACCGCCTCTGCCACAAGGTGGACCACGGAGAGGGGGCACCAGCAGACCTGGAGCAGCTCGCGCTCATCGCCGACGGCATCGCCGGCAAGACCATCTGCCCCCTGGGCGATGCGGCCGCCTGGCCCATGCTGGGCTTTTTGACCAAGTTCCGCGGCGAGTTCGAAGCGAAAGTGTCCGGCAACAAGAAGGAGGGCGCCTGATGCGAGCCACATCGCGAACCTGGGCGCGTGGAGCCTGCCCTGCACTGATTTTGGGGCTGTTTATTCTCACTGGCGCCGCTCGGCTCGGCCGGGCCCAGGCGGGCGACCACGCCCGACGCGGTCGCATCTCCCCCGCCGCGGCCCGCGCCCTGGAAAGGGCTACTACGCGACGCACCAAGCTCGGCAGGCAGCTTCGCAACCGTCCTCGTCGCCGCGGGGCCGGCAGCGCGCGCCTGGCGCCTCCCCGCGCCCGCGGCCAGCGCTCCGGGCGACCGCAGGCGATGCGGCCACAGGCGATGCGGCCGGGTGGCCCACGACCTGCGGCAATGCAACCGACGGCCAGGAGCGCCAAGGTCAAGGCCACGCGGGCCTCGGGCCCATCCCGCTCCGAGCTCCAGCGCCTGGCCAGGCTCCGCACGGCCAACAAGGACAAGCCCCTCGTTGGCGCCTTCTCCGCGCACAAAAAGACAAAGGGCGGCCTCCTCAACCAGGTCCTCTTTTACGTGCTGTTCTCCCTGGTCATCTGCTTCTCCTTGGTGACCATCACCCGCAGGAGCCCGCTCATGGCGGCCCTGAGCCTGCTCGTGGTGTTCCTGGGGCTCGCAGGGGTATACCTCTTTCTTCAGGCGCCCTTCATGGCGGCCATCCAGCTCATCGTGTATGCGGGGGCAGTGATCGTCCTGTTCGTCTTTGTGATCATGTCCATCGGCTTCGACCATGAGCGCACCATGGCCGACCTGAGCAAGGAGATCCTCTACTTTGCCATGGCCTTCATGCTCACCGGCGCAGGCGCCTTCGTGTACCACGCGGGCCCGGGCCTGGCCCACCTGGCGGGCTTTGCCGCCATGGAGCTGCTCGCCCTCGGGTTCATCATTCTTGGAAAGATGCGCTACCCGGTGACCCGCTTCCTGGGCATCGCCGCCGTAACCTTCGCCCTCGCGCAGGTGGTGCGGCTGGTGCAGCTTTCGCCCGTCCTCATTGGCAAGACGGTGGGCCTCAAGACCGCTCTGGACGCCCCAGCGCGCCTCTGGGCCGCGCCGACGAGCAGCTCCTTCGGCAACGCGCGTGCAATTGGCCAGTCCATCTTCACCGACAACGTCTTCGCCTTCGAGGCCCTGTCGCTGCTGCTGCTGGCCTCGGTCGTGGCCGCCGTGGTCATCGTTCGATCCCGCAAGGAGAACGAGGAGCAGACATCATGATCTCTTCAGTCCATTTCTTGCTGCTTTCGGCGCTCATGTTCATGATTGGCGCGGCGGG
>JAJRWW010000391.1 GCA_024276595.1 Myxococcota bacterium | reverse complement strand
GTGAGGCTCCCCGACGCCATACGAGAGTCCTGGCGGACCAAGCCTGGCGGCGCCTTTGTCACCTGGAGAAGTGATTTTCTCTTGATCTGGAGACGGCTTCGGCGGTACGTGAAAAACCTACCGGAAAAACATGGTCGGCCCCGTTCAAAGGACAGCAGATGACTTCACTTTCTCAAGATCTTGACTCGATGTTGAGCCGCCACGGGAGCGTGCTGGAGGACCCCTCCCGACGGGAGATGATCCGGCTGGTGCTGGAGAACAGGGAGGGGCTGGTGTCTGCCTGCGGGGCCCTGGCCACCTGGACCCCGCGGGAGTCCACCGGGCGCTCTCCCAAGGACACGGTGGCGGTCCGCCGGGCCGCGAGCGAGGCCACCATAGACTGGGACTCCCCCAACAACCTGTCCATAGAGGAGTCCACCTTCGACATGATCTGGAGTGACGCCCTGGAGATCCTCTCGAGGCGACCGGTGATTGTCACCAACAGGGTGGTGGGAGCCGATCCCAGGTACGCCATGCCAGTGCGCACCGTTGGAGATCACGCCATCACGCAGCTCTTCGCCGACAACATGTTCCGGCCCGTGCCCGAGAGAATCCGCGAGTCGGTCTTTGCAGACAGGCCGTTCACCCTGGTGGTGGTGCCCGGCCACAAGCTGGACCCCGCCCGGTACGAAGGTAGGCTGCGGCGGGTCCCCCACACGGGGCGTGCCTCCGACATGGTCATCGCCCTGGACTTCGACCGGCGGCTCGGGGTTATCGTCGGCTCGGCCTACTGTGGGAGCTGCAAGAAGCTCATCTTCACCGCCATGAACTACTACCTGCCCGGCGAGGGGATCCTGCCTCTGCACTGCTCTGCCAATGAGGGACAAGGGGGGGACTGCGCCCTGCTGCTGGGCCTCTCGGGAACCGGTAAGACAACCCTCTCCGCGGATCCGAGGCGGGCCCTGCTGGGCGACGACGAGCACGGGTGGAGCGACCACGGCGTGGCCAACTTTGAAAACGGTTGCTACGCCAAGCTCATCAACCTCGACCCGGAGAAGGAGCCGGAGATACACCATGCCTGCTTCCACGAGGCGGACTGGCAAGAGCACGGGGCCATCATTGAAAACTGCATGATGTACCCAGACGGTCGGTTCGACGTGGACGACGACCGGCTTACACCCAACTCCCGGGGATCGTACCCCCTCTCCTACCTGGCCAACATCAAGGAGAGCTCCACCTCGGGCCACCCCCGCACGATCTTGTTTCTCACCGCCGACGCCAACGGAGTCCTGCCCCCCGTGGCTCGCCTCACCGAGGAGCAGGCCATGCTCTGGTTCCTCATGGGCTACACCTCCAAGCTGGCCGGCACCGAGACCGGTGTCACCGAGCCGCGCACGACCTTCTCGCGCTTCTTCGGGGAGCCGTTCATGCCACGCAACCCGGACGTGTACGCCCGGATGCTGGGCTAGAGGTTGCGCGCCCACTCCACCCGGGTCTACCTGGTGAACACGGGCTGGACCGGCGGCCCCTATGGAGAGGGGGCGCGGATCGACATCGGCACCACCCGCGAGATCGTCCAGGCGTGTCTGTCCGGAGCCCTGGAGGAGGTGGGCTACGAGGAGGATCCCCACTTCCTGGTGTCGGTGCCAAGGACCTGCCCGGCGGTGAAGGACTCCTCCATTCTTCAGCCAAGAAACACCTGGAAGGACAAGGAAGCCTATGATCGCAGGGCCACGAAGCTGGCGGATCAGTTCGCCTCTCACTTCCAAAAGGCCTACGGCGGAAAGGGGATCGACCCCGCCGTGGCTCGCCAATGTCCGGGCCGGGGCCGGCAATGAAAGACGAAGCAATGGGTGACGAGACCACGAGCGGCCAGCAGAGCTGGCAGAGCGTCGAGATCGAGTGGCTCCCACAGGAGCAGGGTGACGGGCACGTGGCCGAGGTTGTGCTCTGCCGGCCCGAGGCTGGCAACGCCTTCGACGCTCGCCTCTTTTCGGAGCTGGCGGCAGCCCTGGAGATGCTGGACGGCGACGACCGGTGCCGGGCCGTGGTCCTCAGGGCTCGGGGCAAGGCGTTCTCCCATGGGCTGGACCTGGCCGCGGCGACCACCGACTTCGGGCCGGTGCTCTCGGAGGGGCTGGCAGGGGCTCGCCTCGAGCTCAGGAGGCTGATTCATCGCCTCCAGGGCCAGGCAGGCGCTCCGGCGGCCATGCGCAAGCCGGTGGTGGCTGCGATCCACGGCTGGTGTATTGGCGCCGGCCTGGACATTGCCGCTGCCTGCGACATTCGGGTCTGCTCCGCGGACGCGCGCTTCTCCCTGCGAGAGGCTCGAGTTGCCATGGTGGCCGACCTGGGCAGTCTCCAGCGGCTCCCGCGGATTATCGGCGACGCGGCCACCAGGGAGCTGGCCCTTACGGCCAAGGACATCGACGCCGCCAGGGCGGCTCAGCTCGGCCTGGTGTCCCAGGTGCTCCCCGACCGGAAGGCCTGCCACAATGCGGCCCGCGCCGAGGCCAGGCTCATTGCGAGCCTCTCGCCGGTGGCGGTGCAGGGGGTCAAGCACGTGCTGGCGCAGCAAGACGGCTTAACCGTGGAGCAGGGGCTGGACTACGTGGCCACCTGGAACGCGGCCTTCGTGCAGTCAGAGGACCTGAAGGAGGCCATCGCCGCCTTTTTCGAAAAGCGCAGGCCCTGCTACAGGGGCCAGTAGAGGCAAACCATGGGAGCTATCTTTGGCAAGCACTCCAGGAGCTGCGACTGCGGCAGCCTGCGGGCCGGTGACTCGGGCCGCGAGGTCACCTTGATGGGTTGGGTATCCCGGCGGCGGGATCTCGGCAAGGCGGGGCAGTTCGTGGTGCTGCGGGACCGGGGAGGAGAGACCCAGCTCTTTCTCAGCCCCGAGGTCTCGGCGGAGGCCTTCGAGCTGGGGTCCGGGCTACACGCCGAGGACTGCGTGGCGGTGCGGGGTCGGGTGCAGGACCGTGGAGAGAACCGCAACCCCCACATGGCCACCGGTGAGATCGAGGTTCATGTGACGGAGCTGGAGGTACTCTCTCGCAGCGAGACTCCCCCCTTCCCGGTGCGTGACGACCCGGGCGCGGGGGAGCCTCTGCGGCTCAAGCACCGCTACCTGGACCTGCGCCGGGGGGCCATGCAGCGCATCTTCCGAGTGCGGTCGCAGATCACGAGCGCGGTCCGCCAGACCCTCTCCGCGCGTGGGTTTCAGGAGGTGGAGACCCCGATGCTCATCAAGTACACCCCCGGGGGGGCCAGGAACTTCCTGGTGCCCTCGCGGCTCCACGAGGGGCGCTTCTTTGCGCTGGCCGAGTCGCCCCAGATATTCAAGCAGCTCCTGATGGTGGCGGGGTTTGACCGCTACTTCCAGATCGTGCGCTGCTTCCGGGACGAGAACCCGCGCCAGGACAGGCAGGCGGAGTTCACTCAGATCGACCTGGAGATGAGCTTCGTCACCGAGGAGGAGGTGTTCGCAGAGGTGGAGGCCATGGTGGCCTCCGTGTGGGAGACGGTCACCAACGAGCGCCCCGAGACCCCATTTCTCCGCATGACATGGTCGGACGCCATGGCTCGCTACGGCACCGACAAGCCGGACCTGCGCTTCGGCCTGGAGCACGTGACAATCACCAAGCTGGTGGCGGGGAGCGGCTTTCGCGTCTTCGACGCTGTCACCGAGGCGGGAGGCATGGTAAAGGCGCTCAGGGTCGAGGGGGGGGCGGCGCGCTTCTCCCGCAAGGGCATGGACGAGCTGACCAGGCACGTGCAGAAGGAGGAGGTGGCTGGCGCCAAGGGTCTAGCCTTTGCGAAGGTGGACCCTGAGGGCGCCTGGAAAGGACCACTGGCCAAGCCCCTGTCGCCGGAGGTCCAGGCCAGGATCTCCGAGGCGGTGGGCCTCCAGCCCGGCGACCTGCTGCTCGTGGTAGCGGACCGGGCGCCGGTGGCGCACAGGGCCGCGGATGCCCTTCGCAGGGAGGTGGCCGCGCGGCTGGGTCTGGTGGACGAGGACCGCTGGTGCTTTTGCTGGATCACCGACTTTCCGCTGCTACAGTGGAGCGAAGAGGCCCAGCGCCTCACCCCCAGCCACCACCCGTTTACCATGCCCAGGCCCGAGGACCTGGACCTCCTGGAGACGGCGCCGGAGCGGGTGCGGGCCCTGGCCTACGACCTGGTGCTCAACGGCAACGAGATAGCGGGCGGCTCCATCCGGATCCACGACGCAGCCGTTCAGGCGCGGGTGCTCGAGGCCCTGGGCATGTCGGAGGAGGAGGCGCGGGCCAAGTTCGGCTTCCTCATGGATGCCTTCCGCTATGGCCCACCACCCCACGGCGGCATAGCCGCTGGGCTCGACAGGCTCACCATGCTCCTGGCCGGGACCGAGTCCATAAGAGACGTGATCGCCTTTCCAAAGACCATCAACGCCCAGGACCTCATGACCGGCGCCCCGGACCCGGTGAGCCCCGACCAGCTCAGGGAGCTGCACATCCAGGTGTCGGACGATCCCACCACCAGGTGATCCTCGGCAGGCGCATCCGCGGTCAGTTTCTCAAGGGCAGGATGCGCGGGATGATGCGTGCCAGCAGGCGCGGCCCCACTCCCTTCACATGGAGGAGATCCTGCGGTCTGCCAAAGGGGCCGTTCTCGTGGCGCTGGCGGAGGATGCGCCTCGCCAGGCGGGGACCCACCCCAGGGAGGATGCGCAGCTCCTGGGCGCTGGCCGAGTTGAGATCCACCGGGAGCCCCAGCGCCTCTATCTTGGCCGGGGCCATGCGAGCCAGCCGGCAATGGGCGCTGCGGGGTGCCCGGACGGCGTCCCCCGGGCGGGGGAGCCCCGGGCCCAGGCGCCCCGAGCTCCTGCGCTCCGCCCTGGGCCCCCTTCGGTGCCCCCGCTCGAGGAGGGCTCGCAGGCAAGCCCGGCTCACCCCCGCGGCCCGGAGCCTGCTGGCGGGGCGGCTGTCGAGGCACACCAGCCCGGAGCCGGGGGGCTCCACCTGGACCCAGCGACGGCAGCGCGCCGGGGGAGGCCCGGAGCTATATGGGAGCCGGTGATCCCCGGCGAGCAGCCGGGAGGCCAGGGCCAATAGCAGGGGGCCCACCAGCCACATGGCGTGTCGATGATCCATGCTTGCATTATCCGCCTTCCCCCTGTCTCCGTTGCGCCGATTCATGGTAAATACTCTCCGATGTACGACAGGCGCAACCATGCCAGGCGGCTGCTGTTGGGTGGCATCCTGCTGGGTAGCTTCGCGGCCCTGTTCTGTGCGCTGCTGGAGGTGGCCTTTCTCCTTCTTTGGGACGGCGGGAGACGTACGGAGGGCATGCCTCAATGGGTGCTCCTCGAGGACGCGCTGGTGATCCTCGCGGCTGGTCCCCTGGCCGGCCTGGTGCTGGGTGGGCTGGGATCCGTGGTTCACCTGGCGGCGACCAGGATCGCTGGTCAGCGCCGGATGGAGACCGCCTGGAAGGCCCGGTTGCACACGCTGCTGGCCATCCCCCTGGTCGCCTACCTGGTGGACAGGGGCTTCTCCGGGCCCCATGCCAGCTCCTTGCCCGGCGTTCGGCTTGTCGCCATGGCCACTGGCGGGGTGATCCTCCTGGGAGTCTACTGGAGCAGCCGCCTGGTCGTTCACCACGGCGAGCGCCTGAGGGTAAGACATTCAGGGCCCTGGATGAGGCGCCTGGCAGCACCCACCCTGCTGCTGGTGGCAGCGCTATTTTACCTGGCGGACCAGCTCGTGCTGCCCCGGCTCTACGGCTTTTTCCACTGGACCCTGGCT
>JAJRWW010000390.1 GCA_024276595.1 Myxococcota bacterium | reverse complement strand
GTGGCGAGCTGGCCCGGGGAGGCCACGTTCCGCCCAAAGAGGATCACCGCGCCAAGCCGACCCTCGCCGATGCGCCTGGCCAGGCTTGGCGGGAGGTCCAGCCCGTCGAAGCCCACCCCCAGGAGCTGTCCGGCCAGGCTCAGGGGAAGTCGCACGTGAGACCCTCTTGGGGGGTTGCCGGGTCGCAGGCGGTGACCGGGGTCACCGAGAAGGGCAGCTCCAGGGCGTAGAAGTCTCCGCCGCCGTTGTCGTAGAAGAAGCTGATGACGCCGGTGAGCGTCCCCGGCGACTCGCTGAGAAAGGCGTTGGGCTCCACCACCAGCGCCGCCTCGCAGGAGTACAGGATCACTGCTGGGTCCGCGCCCAGGTCGGTCACGTTCACCAGGCCCACCTGGTCGTAGGTGCTGGGCATCGGGTCCAGGAGGATCTGCCAGGTGCAGCCCTGGTTCCCGGAGAAGCCGAAGGGCAGGTAGTACACTCCCCGGTCGGCGGGCATCCCACAGAGCCCGGCGCTGTAGGAGCCGGGGAAGTGCAGGTGGCAGGTCATGTCCATCTTGGTCACGATCAGGTCCACGCAGGCCGCCGGGTCCGGGCTATCTTTGCAGTAGCTCCAGACTCCACACCTGTCCAGGGGCACCTCCGCACCCGAGTTGTCGCAGCTCCCCCAGAGATCGCCCGCGTTCCCCTCCCTGCACTGCGCGGTGCCATCCCAGCAGCTCTCCTGTGAGGGGCCCCACCTGTGGCAGAGCCCGCTGACGTCAGACAGCAGATCGTCGCAGTTGTTGTCCAGGCCGTCACACAGCTCCGGGGCGGTGGGGTACACGTCGGGGTTCTCGGGGTCGCAGTCCTCCAGGCTCGGGTTCAGTGGGATGCAGGAGAAGTCAATGGGGTCGGTTGTGGGGTTCTTGGATCCGCAGGCGGTGTAGCCGTCGCCATCGGGGTCCTGGCCCTCGTCGCACCGGCCGTCGCAGTTGTCGTCCCGACCGTTGCAGATCTCCTCTGCGTCGGGATGGATCCCGGGGTTGGCGTCGTCGCAGTCGGGCGTGGCCAGGTAGCGGCAGGAGCCCGTGGCGTGGTCAATGACAGAGCCGAAGTCGCCGCAGTTGGCATAGCCGTCGCGGTCCACGTCGATGTCCTCCGCGTTGTCGCACTTGCCGTCGCAGTCGTTGTCGCGGGCGTCGCAGACCTCGGCCGCGCCGGGGTGGATCTCGGGATCGTTGTCGTCGCAGTCGCCCTCGCAGGCGGTGAAGCCGTCCTCGTCAAAGTCGGCCGAGCCGCCCGGGTCCACCAGGCCGTCGCAGTCGTTGTCCACGCCGTCGCAGTCGTACCCCTCCTCCACCCCGGGGTTCACTCGGGAGTCCAGGTCGTCGCAGTCGCTGGTGACGTCCCAGCCGTCGCAGTCCTTGTCGTCGATGCTGCCGAAGGCGAAGGGCTCGTAGTCGGGGTTGCGTGGAGTGGAGGAGATCAGGCAGCCGTTCTCTGTCCAGGACATGTCGAAGCTCTGCTCAGGAGGAAGAAGGTCGATGGTGCGCTGCACGACCTGCCCGGGAAAGAACTCCTGGGTGGCGGGGTCGGAGAGCTGCCCGAAGAGCACGGGCACCCCGTTGCGCTCGCCCACCACGACCACTCGGATGCGCTTCATCCACGCCCCTCCCCTGGAGACGAGGAGCTGGTAGGGATCGCCGCGGAGGTCACGGTCGGTGACGTCCACGACTATCCCCGAGGCGGCGCCGTTGAGCAGGAACACCTCACCTTCAGGGTGCTCCACCGCCACGTAGAAGCGAAGGGTGTCCACCAGCCCCAGAGCGTCGTCGTCGGGGATGACCTCGTGGAGGGTCACGTTGATCCGGATCCCCGTGTTGGATGTCGCGTCCACACCGCAGCTCGCGGCCAGGGCCGCCAGGAGCACCGGCGCCAGCCCGATCCTGGCTCCACTCATTATGGGTCTCATGGGTCGCCTCCAGGGAGATATGCATAGTCTACTGCTTTACAGCCCCTATTATACGCGGAGCCTGGCTTTTTGCCCAGATCGAAGGGCGCGGCCGGCCTCACTGCTCGATGACCAGGGGGATGATCACCGGCTTTCGGTCCAGCTCCCTGCGGAAAAAGCCCCTGAGACGACGGCGCACGACCTCTGCCAGCTCCTCGGGCAGCCCCCTGGCCGGGGGTGGGAGCCCATCCACGGCCTTGGCCAGAGCCCGGGTGGCCCTCCCCAGCACGTCGTCGAGCTCCTGGCTGCGGAGCAGGCCCACGGCGGTCAGCTCTGGCGGGCGGGCGAGCTTGCCCGTCGCAGAGTCCAGGCTGAGCAGGGCCACCACCGTGCCGGTGGCGGCCAGGTGCCGCCGGTCTCGCAGCACCAGCTCCTCCACATCGCCGACCCCCTTGCCGTCCACCAGGATGCGCCCGCAGTCCACGCGGCCGCTGCGGAAGAGGGCGGTCTCGCTCACCTCCACCACGCCGCCGTTGTCAGGGATGTGCACCCTCTCCACCCCAACCTGGTGGGCGATCTCGCCGTGCTCCACCAGCATTCGGTAGCGCCCATGCACAGGGATGACCGCGCCGGGCCTGAGCAGGTGCAGCATCTGTCTCAGGTCCTCCCTGTAGCCGTGTCCGCTCACGTGTACGCGGGGATCCCGGGCGGCGTCGATGACAGTGGCTCCCTGGCGGCAGAGCAGATCCACCAGGCGCCCCACCTTGCGCTCGTTGCCCGGGATGACCCTCGCCGAGAGGAGCACCGTGTCTCCAGGGCACACCGAGAGGGTGGGGTGGTCCCCCAGGGCCAGTCGGCGGAGCACAGAGCCGGGCTCCCCCTGGGTGCCGGTGAGCAGCACCACCTGGCGACGGTGGGGCAGGGCGGAGAGCTCCTCCAGGGAGAGCCTCAGGCCGGGTGGGAGGTGCAGCAGCCCCAACCGCTCGCCCAGAGCCGCGAGCTGGCGCAGGCTGCGTCCCTCGAGGGCCAGGTGGCGACCGAAGCGCCTGGTCAGCCGCACGACGGT
>JAJRWW010000389.1 GCA_024276595.1 Myxococcota bacterium | reverse complement strand
TGCTGGGCGCCCTCTTCATGGGCGCGGGCGGTGGGCTCGCCTTCGTGCTCGCGGTGCGCACGGGGCAGCTCGACGACATTGAAGAACCCAAGTACCAGATGCTGCGAGGAAACGGCGACGATGAGTGACACAAAGCTGAGCAAGGACCGTCCACCGAAGGAGGGCAACAGTCGACGGAGGGTCCTGGGGATGATCGCAACCGGGGCCCTGGCCCTCTCTGGGAGCGCCCTCGGGCTGTTGACCGCGGTCTTCTTCAAGCCCCGGGTCACCTACGGCCCCCCACAGAAGTTTCGCGTGGGCAAACCTGCCACCTTCACCTCTGGCAGCGAGATAGCCTACCAGAAGCAGGCCGTGCTCGTGCGCAGGGAGGGAAACCAGTTTGCAGTCATCAGCACGAAGTGCACCCACCTGGGCTGTACCGTGAATGCCACCGACATAGGCTTTGAGTGCCCCTGTCATGGATCCACCTACGACCGCCGGGGCTCCAATGTCTCGGGCCCGGCCCCCTCGCCCCTGGCCTGGTTCCTGATCAGCCTGGCCCCCAACGGGGACCTGGTGGTCGACAAGGACAAGAAGGTCCCGGCCGGCACCTACCTGGAGATCAAAGCGTGACCATGCAAAGCGTGCCCCACGCGGACGAGACCCGTGGGAAGTCAATCCTCCACCGGATCTGGTACTCCATCTTTCGGAGCCCTCCTTTGCCCGTGAGCGAGCTGGATCGCGCACAGTCGGTGGCCAACAACTTCTTCTTGCACATCCACTCTGCCAAGGTGCATGAGCGGGCGCTGCGCTTCAAGACGACCCTCGGTCTGGGGCTGATGACCTTCTTCACGTTCATCATCCTCGTGGTGACGGGCATCCTCCTGATGTTTTACTACGTCCCCACACCAGAGAAGGCCTACGACCGAATGCTGGATCTGCGCTCCGCGGTCTTCTTCGGCACCTTCCTGCGCAACATGCACCGCTGGTCTGCCCACGCCATGGTGCTGCTGGCCCTGCTTCACATGATGCGGGTCTTTCTGACCGGCTCCCACAAGTCCCCCCGGGAGTTCAACTGGGTGCTGGGGGTGTTTCTGCTCCTGCTGACCCTGTTTATGTCCTTCACCGGATACCTGCTCCCGTGGGATCAGCTCGCCTACTGGGCCATCGTGGTGGGCACGGCAATCGCGGGGTATGCGCCAGTGGTGGGGGACCAGGTCCGCTTCATCTTGCTGGGTGACTCCCAGGTGGGAAGCGAGGCATTGCTGCGCTTTTACGTGCTGCACGTCGCGGTGCTCCCCACTGTTTTGACCCTGCTCATCGGGTGGCATTTCTGGCGAATCCGCAAGGACGGGGGCCTGGCCAGGCCTCGAGAGGATCTCGCGTTGGCTCCAGCTCCCGCCGGGACGGGAAGCGACAACGCCCCCGAGGACGCCCCTCCGGAAAAGGAAGAGAGGTAGCCATGTCTCAGATCGAAGCTCCCGACTATGAGCGCCTCCCGGTCAAGCCCGACAAGACCTACGGCCTCATGTGCGTGGTTCCCACCAGGAGCGAGGCCGTGAACGTCCAGACCGAGAAGCAGGTGCTGGCCTGGCCAGATGGGCTCATCCGATACGTGCTGCTCTTCCTGGTGCTCTTCATGGTGCTGGCGGTCATTTCCCTGCTCTTCAACGCCCCCCTGGAGGAGCCTGCCAACGCCCTGCACCCGCCAAACCCCGCCAAGGCCCCTTGGTACTTCCTGGGGCTGCAGGAGATGGTCAGCTACTCCGCCTTCTGGGGAGGAGTCGGAATCCCGACCATGCTGGTGCTGCTTGCCATAGCCGCCCCCTACCTGGAGAGCAAGCCCGGCGGAGAGGGGGTCTGGTTCCACAGCTCCAGGAGCGCGGCCAACTGGATCTTCCTCGGGATAATGGGGACCCTCGGACTGCTCACGCTCATCGGGACCCTCTTTCGCGGGAGAAACTGGGACTTCGTGCTCCCCTGGTAGCCGGCCGAGAAAGCGAAGACAATGCAGATAAGAGTCGCGATCATCATCTGTAGCCTCCTGCTGCTTGGAGTCGTGGCAGCCATCGCCCTCCGCTCCACCAAGGAGGATTGGCACTCCTACCAGCAGCGCTACTACGACCTGGCCGCCAGGCGAACGAAGAACCCCGCGGTCAAAAAGGCCGTCCAGTCGGCGAGCCTGGAGATCAAGCAGGACATCGTAAAGGGCTTCGGCAAGCTCCGGGTGGACCGATGCCGGACCTGCCACGCAGCCATCGACGACCCCAACTTCAAAAGTGACCCACAGCCACTCAGGGCTCACCCGGACATGCCGCCCCACCCCTTCTCGACCTTCGGCTGCACCATCTGTCACGAGGGAAACGGCCGGGGGCTCTCCGCCCACGACGCCCACGGCAGGAGCCACTTCTGGCCGGAGCCGCTGCTCATGGAGCCCTACATCCAGTCATCCTGTGTCCGTTGCCACGAGCCCCCATATCCCAAGGGGACCGATCACCTGCAGCGAGGCTCCAGGCTCTTCGTGAAGTACGCCTGCGTGGGCTGCCACACCATCCAGAACTTCTCGCGGGGCAAGCTGGGCGCGGAGCTCACCGACGTGGGCAATCGCCTCAAGCTCCAGGCCATGCACGCGAAGATAATCAACCCAAAGGCCGCGGTGGCCCTCTCCATAATGCCCACCTTCAACATGCCCAAGCAGGACCGGGTGGACATCGTGGTATTCCTCAAGAGCCGACGGGGGAGGACCATCGTCGAGGACCCCATCACGTACCATCGAAAAAACAAGAGGTGGCTGGCCACCCCCCCGCCTCGGGTGCCGGTCACCCTGGCCGTTGGAAAGACAGCATTCGAGCGCCGGGGCTGCCTCTCCTGTCACAAGCTGGGCCGATCAGACGGCCGCCTGGCGCCGGAGCTCACCTGGCTGGGACGCCTCCGGAGCGCGAGGTACGTGGTGGACCACCTGCGAGATCCCCGCCGGCACACCCCCGGCAGCTCCATGCCCAACTTCTTCATGTCTCCCTCCGAGCGGAGCGCCATCGCCCTGTTTCTGCGCAACCAGCGGGAGGTGACCCTCCCCCAGCTCCCCTCGAGGCAGTACTCGCTGCTGTGCGCGCGTTGCCACGGCCCCAAGGGCGACGGCAAGGGCATCATCGCACACAACCTGGTGCCCCGACCGCGGGTGTTCACCAACGCCCGTTTCTTCAACTGGCTTCCTGAAAAGCGCGCCCACGACGCCATACTCCACGGAGTGCCCGGCACGGCCATGCCGCCCTTCGAGGCACTCCTCTCCCGTGCCCAGGCCGAGGCGCTGTTCGCCTTCGTGCGCAAGCACTTCATAGGCAAGGCGCGTCCCACGCGCAAGTCCAGGCGACTGCTGGAGCCTCCGCCTTTCGCCTACAGCGCCGCAGCGGCCAGCCGCGGGAGGTCGATCTTCCTCAAGCGCTGCTACGGCTGCCATGGCCGCCTGGGAGACGGCCGCGGGCCCAACGCGCCCGAGATGCTGCCTCGCCCCAGAAACCTGCGCAACCACCACTTCTTCTCCAGGCTCGCCGACGAGCGCCTGTACGAGTCCATCAAGTACGGCATCGTGGGCACTGGAATGCCTGCCTGGGACGTCTTGACGGTCAAGCAGCGCTGGAGCCTGGTGTACTTCGTCCGATCCCTCTCCAGGACCGGACCGGCCGCAGAACCCTCCAAGGACGCCACCCAGAAGGGAGGTCAGTGAGTTGACCACCGCAAGCACCGACAGCAGCACCGGCACCGCCGAGCACGGGGGCCTCAGCCGAGACATCTCGGCCAAGGCGTTCATCCTCAGCTCGGTGATGTTCTTCGTCATCTCCACCTCGGTGGGGCTCCTGGTGGCCATCAAGTTCCTCTGGCCGGAGTTCATGGGGAACACCCCCGAGCTCACCTTTGGACGCATGCGTCCCCTCCACGTAAACGGCGTGCTCTTTGGCTGGCTCCTGGCCGCCGACATGGGCCTGCTGTACTACGTGATCCCGCGCCTGTGTGGCAACCGCCTCTGGAGCGAGAAGCTCGGGCTCTTCACGGTCATCGCCTTCGACCTAATCATCCTGGGGGCGGTGTTTACCACCCTGGGAGGGATCACCCAGGGCCTGGAGTACGCTGAGCTGCCCTGGTTCCTCGACATTGGTGTGACGGTGGTGTGGGTGCTTTTTGGTCTCAACATCTTCGCCACAATCGCCACCCGCAAGCACCAGAAGATGTACGTCGCCATCTGGTACACCATGGGCGCCATCGTCTGGACCGCCTTCGTCTACATCGTGGGAAACTTCGCCACGGAGCTCTTCTCCGGCGTGAACCAGGCCAACCTGAACTGGTTCTACGTTCACAACGCCGTGGGCCTCATCTTCACCCCCCTCGGGGTGGCGCTGGCCTACTACTTCATCCCCAAGCAGGCCAGCGCGCCCCTGTTCAGCCACAAGCTATCGATGATCGGCTTTTGGACCATCTCCTTCATATACGTCTGGACCGGCGCACACCACATGATCCACGGCCCCATCAGCCAGTGGCTCCAGACCGTCTCCATCATCTTCTCTGCCATGCTGATCATCCCGGTCTTGACCGTCATCGTGAACTTCTTTGGCACCGTCTCCGGCAGGTGGGAGCAGGTGCGCCGGGACCCCATCCTGAAGTACCTCATGGCTGGCACCACCTTCTACCTGCTGACCTGCTTCCAGGGCCCCATGCACGCCCTGCGCACGGTGAACGCCATCGTGAGCAAGACCGACTGGATCGTCGGCCATGCGCACATGGCAGTGCTGGGGGCCTTCAGCTTCTTTGCCATTGCCGGGTGCCTCTACGCCGTCCCACGCATTGCGAAAAAGCCCCTTTACTCGGAGGGGCTGGCCAACACCAGCTTCTGGCTCATGTTCACCGGCGGCCTGCTCTTCTTCGTCGCCCTCTGGATCGGGGGCTTCATCCAGGGCTTGCAGTGGAATGACACATCCATCCCCTTCATCGACACCGTTCGGTTCATGGTTCCCTTCTGGTGGACCCGGCTTGTTGGTGGACTGCTCATCTACACGGGCGCGATCCTCTTTCTTTACAACCTGGTGCGCACCTTCACATACGAGGTGCCCGCCCCACAGGAGTCGCCCCCGACCCCTGCCAGGTCCAAACCCGCCAAGGCGGCGGTCTGAGGGAGCCAATGAAGATCCTGGAAAAGACCGACAACAACGCCGTGTACCTCTTTGCCGGGGTGCTGGGCATGTTCCTCATTGGCGGGGTGATGACCACCATCGTGCCCGCCATCACCGAGAAGAGCTGGCGCACACAGACAAAGGGGACAAAGCCCTACACGGCCGCCCAGAGGCGGGGCAAAAACATCTACAAGCGCGAGGGCTGCTGGTACTGTCACACGCAGCAGGTGCGCACCCTGGAGGCGGACACGGCCACCACCCGGAGCGGCTGGCGCGGGGTCAAGGCACCAATAAGCACGCCGGGCGAGTACGTGCGGGACAGGCCTCACATGCTCGGCACCCGCCGCATAGGGCCGGACCTGGCCCGGGTGGGAGGCAAGTACGACAAGAGCTGGCACCGCACACACTTCATGAACCCGCGGCACCTG
>JAJRWW010000388.1 GCA_024276595.1 Myxococcota bacterium | reverse complement strand
AGGCGGCCGGAGCCCAGCGTTCCAGCGCCAAGCAGGTTTGCGTGTTCGTGCTAAAGAGCTTCCGTAAAGGGCCAGAGCTTGCAGCGCTCAAGACGAGCTGCGCTGGCCTGGACAAGTTCTTTGACTTGGCTTCACCTGCCAGGCCCTCGGGCATGGACGCCGGCAAGGCGTCGGGCATGGACGCCGGCAAGGCGCCGGGCATGGACGCCGGCAAGGCGTCCATGGGGGGGATGTGACGTGGCCATGACCGTGGATCCCAAGCTGCTGGAGCTGTTGGCCTGTCCCAAGTGCAAGGGGGAGCTGGAGTACCATGAGCAGAGCCCGGAGGGCTTTGCCTGTGGCGCGTGTGCGCTGTTTTTCCGCGTTGAAGACGGTATCCCGAACTTCCTCATCGATGAGGCGGAGCCGATTCCGCGCACCGACGGGAGCTGAGGAAAGAGTGACCGCGCCCAACGTGCTGGTGGTTCACGCGGACGCTGGCGTCATCTCAGCGGTCAAGGGTGCCCTCGCCCCAGATGGTCTGCGAGTGAGAGCAGCCTCTGATGGGCTGCGGGGTCTGGCAGAGGTGGACAGGGAGCCTCCTTCCGTGGTCATCGTGGACATGGTGCTTCCACGGCTGGACGGCTTGACCCTCATCCAGGCCATCGCCGGCAGGGAGGAGACGAGGGACACACCGGCGGCGATCCTGTCTGGCAGGGCATCTCCGGACGCGATGCTCATGGGCTATGCCGCCGGTGCCAGGTACTACATCTCCGTGCCGTTCTTGGCCCAGGACCTCAGAGCCAAGATCCGACGTCTGTTGGGGTCGTAGATGCCGCATCGCCAGGCGTAGATGCCGCATCGCCAGGCATGGAAAAGTTGTCGGCCTTCACTCCATGTAGTATAACTGACTACATGATGCCAGGAAGCCAGATCAATCGAGAGTG
Organism: Myxococcota bacterium; assembly: GCA_024276595.1. Classification (GTDB taxonomy): domain Bacteria; phylum Myxococcota_A; class Polyangia; order HGW-17; family JAJRWW01; genus JAJRWW01. The sequence continues at coordinate 1,733 of JAJRWW010000388.1, read as the reverse complement.
GACCGACCTCCCCGAGCGACGTAGTGTCCCCAGGGTTCCCTTGACGGCAGCGGTGCTCAAGACCGTGGGAGAGGAGAGGTGTCTCTGTCAGGCAGTGGACATCAGCCCCACGGGCATGTCCATGCGGCGCGCAAAGGGGCTGCCGCTGAGCACAGATCTGCAGGTGTTTCTGAAGTTCTCTCTGCCCGGCTCGGAGGAGGTGCACCGCATCAGGGCGGTGGTCGTGCGCGAGGAGTCGGACGGACGCTTCTGGGCCAGCGCGGTGACCTTCGGTCCTCTGCCCGATCGTCTCCGTCGGAGAATAGACAGCTACGTGGCCCAGGGGGCTCATCCGACCCGGGGTTGACGCCTCCAGTGTGCTCCTGAGCTGACGGCTGCCCGACGGTGCCAACGGGGAACGTCTATGTCGAATGGCCTCGGGCAGGGGCAGTTTTCACCCCCTTTGATCCCTGCTATGCTCTGGGTCTATCTGGAGGACATGCCATGCAGCGTGGTGTCTTTGTGACCTTGCTTGCTACAGTCGTTTTGCTCGCGACAATCGGTCTTGCCTGTGGTCCGCAGGGTGGAGATGAAGGAGACGCGTCCGTCTCAGAGGACGCGACGTCTCTCGACGACGGGGGGCCGCAGGACGCCCACGTGTTTTTTGACGCCTTGATCGCGGACGCCTATGTTCCGGCCTGCGGAAACGGCACCCTGGACGACGATGAGGTCTGTGACGATGGGAACCAGGCAAGCGGCGATGGCTGCAACGCCACCTGCACCAAGGCCGACGGCAGCGACGATGTCGCGGCCGCGTTCCTCGACGGGGATCAGCTCGCTCCGCGGGTTGCGGTCGCCGGTGATTTCCTGGTGGCGACCTGGGAGGACTGGGGCCTCTCCGAGGCAGAAGGCTCCAGCGCGCGCGTGCGCGCCTTTGGGAGCGACGGTGTGGAGATCAGCCTCCCCGCCGTGGGCTCTGCCGTTGACTTCGCAGCCAACACCACCACGGCAGGGGATCAGTACGAAGTGGCCGCCGCTGGTCACTCGGACGGCCGCTTCGTGGTGGTCTGGACAGACACCAGCGGAGCGGCTGGCGGGGGAACGGACGTGCGGGCCGCCTTCTTCGACGCCGACGGCAACCGCATCTCGAACGCCCAGACGGGCACCGACGACTTCGTTGTGCACTCCACCACCACGGGCACTCAGCAGCAGCCGGCGGTGGGCATCTCCGACCAGGGCCTGATCCTCATCGCCTGGTCGGACGACTCCGGCCTGGGTGGGGACACCAGCGGCTGGGCGGTTCGCGGTCGGCTGTTTGACTTCTCCGGAGTGCCCCAGACGAACCTGGAGACCGGCGGCAGCGACGACTTCCTCATCAACGAGAACGTCAGCGGGAGCCAGTACGGGCCGTCCCTGGTGCCCAACTCGTCTCTGGGGTGGGCCGTGGTCTGGGTCGATGACACCAACCTGGACCCCTCCGGCGCCGGCATCGTCGGGACCCTGCTTGGCCCTTACGGGGACCACAGTCTCCCGGCAGAGGTCCTGGTCAACAGCACCACGGACGGAGCCCAGGTCGACCCGGCCATCGCTGTACAGCCCTCGGTGGGTTACGTGGTGGTCTGGACAGACGACAGCCGAGGGGCGGACGATCCCTTCTTCCGCGCCATCCGGGGCCGGGTGTTCGACCTGGCCTTCTCCCCGCGCACCAACTCGGTGACCATGACAGCCGAGGACTTCCCCGTAAACACCTTGGT
>JAJRWW010000387.1 GCA_024276595.1 Myxococcota bacterium | reverse complement strand
GAGCGTTGGGTCAAGAGGTTCGAAAAGAGGTTTGAGCCAAAGCCTCAGCTCCTCATTCCTTTGCTGCAGCACGTGCAGGAGCAGGAGGGCTATCTGCCCCCTGAGACCATGGAGGCGGTGGCGCGCTTCCTCCGCGTCCCACGAGCAAAGGTTTACGGAGTGGCGAGCTTCTACGCGCAGTTCCACTTTGAGCCCAGGGGGCGGCACACCATCACAATCTGTCGGGGCACTGCGTGCCATGTTCGAGGCAGCGGGCCGCTGCTCAAGGACGCATCCTCCCTGCTCGGAATCGAGGCGGGCGGCACCACCGACGACCTGGCCGTCACCCTGGAGACCGTGGCCTGCTATGGCTCCTGCGCCCTGGCGCCGGTGGTTGTCATCGATGACGTGGTGCATAGAAAGCAGACCGGAGCCAGACTGAAAGGGACTATCCAGGAGCTTACACGGGGCTCCGAGGTGTCAACCAAGGCCACCAAGGCTAAAAAGGCCACCAAGGCCACCAAGGCCAAAAAGGCCACCAAGGCTAAAAAGGCCACCAAGGCTACCAAGGCCACCAAGGCCAAAAAGGCCAAAAAGACCACCAGGGCTGCCAGCACACAGAAGCGACGCGCCGGCCGAGGCTAGGTGCCTGAGCAATGCTCTGGCCTGCGGCAGATCCGCGGCCGGGGTCACGCTTGCAGGTCTCCCTCCGAGCCAGGCTTGCAACCCCTAAGGAGAAGTACCTTGCGAACTCAAAAAATCTCCAGTCGTGAGGATCTGACAGCACTCCATGAGAGGCTGCAGACCCGCTGGGACCCCACCCGCAAGAGGATCCACGTGTGCCTGGGCACCGGATGCAAGGCCTGTGGAGGAGCGGAGGTCTTTGACTCCCTCCGCACCGCCCTCGAGCAGATGCATCTCGACCGGGAGATCGATCTGATCCGTACCGGTTGCCACGGCTTCTGCGAGCGCGGAACCCTGGTCGTGGTGGAGCCCCGGGGTATCCTCTACACCGCCGTGAGCGGCGCGGACGCCCGACAGATCGTCCAAAAAACGCTGGTCGATGGAAAGGTCATCAGGAGGCTGCTTTACACGTCGCCCTCCAGCAACGGCCACAGGGGCAAGAAGCTCACAACAGTTGCCGAGATACCGTTTTACGAGCATCAGCACAGGACCGCGCTCCGGCTCAATGGCCACATCGATCCCACCGACATCCACCACTATATCCGAGAGCGCGGGTACGCGGCCCTGGCAAAGGTCCTGTTTGACAAGACGCGCGAGCAGGTGATCGAAGAGGTGACCGACTCTGGCCTGCGCGGCCGTGGAGGTGGCGGGTTCCCCACGGGCCTCAAGTGGAGGTTCTGCCGTGACAGCCCGGGGGACAAGAAGTACGTCATCTGCAACGCCGACGAGGGAGATCCCGGCGCCTTCATGGATCGCTCCATCCTGGAGGGCAACCCCCACGCGGTGCTGGAGGGCATGGCCATCGGCGCCTATGCCATGGGTGCCGACGAGGGCTACATCTACATCCGCGCCGAGTACCCGCTGGCCATCGAGCGGCTCCGCATCGCCATCGACCAGATGCGCAGGTCCGGCCTGCTCGGCTCCAACATCATGGGCTCCGACTTCCACTTCGACCTGCACATCAAGGAGGGCGCAGGCGCCTTCGTGTGCGGGGAGGAGACTGCGCTCATGGCCAGCATCGAGGGCAACAGGGGGATGCCCCGCCCACGGCCGCCCTTCCCCGCGGTGAGGGGCCTTTTCGAAAGCCCCACCAACATCAACAACGTGGAGACCTGGGCCAACGTGCCGCTGATCTTGGACCGCGGTCCTGCCTGGTTCGGGGACATGGGGACCCCTGGCAGCAAGGGCACCAAGATCTTCTCTCTGGTGGGCAAGGTCAACAACACGGGCCTGGTGGAGGTCCCCATGGGGATGCCCCTGCGGCGCCTCATCGAAGACATCGGCGGCGGCGTACAGCAGGGCAAGAAGATCAAGGCGGTGCAGACCGGCGGTCCCTCCGGGGGTTGCCTCCCGGCGCGCCTCCTGGACCTCCCCATCGACTACGAGTCGCTGGCCCAGGCGGGCTCCATCATCGGTTCGGGCGGCCTGGTGGTCATGGACGACGCCACCTGCATGGTGGACCTGGCCCGCTACTTTTTGACCTTTACCCAGAGCGAGTCCTGCGGAAAGTGCACCCCCTGCCGCCTGGGCACCAAGCGCATGTTGCGCCTGCTGGAGCGCATCTGTGCTGGGGATGGCACTCAGGGAGACATCGACGAGCTGGAGACCCTGGCCATTTCGGTGAAGCAGACCTCCCTCTGTGGGCTGGGGCAGACCGCTCCCAACCCCGTGCTTACCACGCTGCGCTACTTCCGTCACGAGTACGAGGAGCACGTCCACGACAAGCACTGCCGGGCGGCCACGTGCAGGGGCCTGGTCACAGCGCCCTGCCAGCACACCTGTCCCGCGGGAGTCCAGGCGCACCGCTACGTACGCTTGTGCGGCCTGGGGCGCTTCGGCAGCGCCTACCAGGTGGTGCGTGAGACCCTGCCCCTTCCGTCGGTGTGCGGCACCGTCTGCTTCCACCCTTGCGAGACCAGGTGCAAGAGGGGCGGCCTGGACGAGCCCATCTCCATCCGCGCGCTCAAGGGAGCGGCGGTGCGCTTCGGTCGCCGCGCCGAGGCCTCCATGACACGCCCGAAGCGCCGCTCGGGAAAGCGGG
>JAJRWW010000386.1 GCA_024276595.1 Myxococcota bacterium | reverse complement strand
GGCGGAGATCCCGAGCAGCTCACGCACCTCCCCACCGGAGCCGACGGGCCTCTGTGGTCCCCAGACGGAAAGCGCGTGGTATTCCGCTCGAGGGTCTTTCCGGACATTGGTGTGGACGCGGCTGCAAGCAGGGCTCGCCTCGAGAAGCTGCGCAAGGGCCCTATCCAGGCGGTGATGGCCGAGGACCTCTTCTTCCGCCACTGGACATCCTACGACGACGGCCGCCGGAGCCACCTGCTCTCCTTGGAGCTCGAGGGGGGAAGGATCACCGACCTCACCCCTGGCCCCTACGACGCCCCCCCCATCAGCCTGCACGGGAACCGAGACTACGCCATCTCCCCGGACGGGAAGGAGCTGTGCTTCCAGTCCAACCACGACCCACCCTCTGAGCGCGCCTCCTCCACCAACAACGACCTTTTCGTGGTCCCCATGGCACCCCCTTCCATCCGTGCGCTCCCCGGCGTGGGCGCTGCCCTCCCCGGCGTGGGCGCTGCCCTCCCCGGCGCAGCGGGGCTGACGCCGGCCGGCCCTGGCGGCCCCAGGGGCAGCAGGGAGGCCGTGAACATCACGGCGAAGAACCGGGCATGGGACGGAGCCTGCGCCTACTCCCCCGACGGCCGTTTCATCGCCTACCTCATGCACAGACGGCCCGGCTACGAATCGGACCGGCCCCGCCTGGTCCTCCTGGAACGGAGGACGGGCAAGCTCCGTGAGCTCACGGCACAGTTCGACAACTGGGTCTCTGCCTTCCACTGGCTGCCAGACTCGAAGCGGATCCTCTTCTCCGCTCCCACCAGGGGGCGCTGGCCCCTCTATGTGGTCGACACGGGGACCGGTGAGATCCACAAGCTCCCTGCGCCGCCCTCGGTGCGCGGGCTCGACCTTTCGCAAGATGGCCGCCTCATCGCGTTTGTGCACAGCACCGTGGCCCGTCCGCCCGAGCTGTTCGTGGTGAGCATCGACGGCACCACCCCCAGGCAGCTCACCCAAGTGAACGCGGCCCTGGCGGCGGAGGTGGACCTCCGCCCCGCGGAGGAGCTGTGGCTGCCCGGCGACGGCGGCAGGAAGATCCACACCTTCGTGGTCAAGCCCCACGGCTTCGTTCCGGGCAAGAGATACCCTCTTATCCTGAACGTGCACGGCGGCCCCCAGTACCAGTGGTCCGACTCCTTCAGGGGAGACTGGCAGGTGTATCCCGCAGCGGGCTACGTGGTCGCCTTTCCCAACACCACGGGGTCCATCGGGTACGGACAGGGCTTCACCGAGGCCATCTCCCGGGACTGGGGTGGGCGTGTCTACCGCGACACCATGGCGGTTGCCGACGCTCTCTCCAGGCTCGACTACGTGGACCCCCGCCGCATGGGCGTCATGGGGTGGTCCTACGGCGGCTACCTGGTCAACTGGATAGGCAGCCAGACCAGCCGCTTCGCTGCGCTGGCCTCCATGATGGGAGTCTACGACCTCTCCACCTTCTTCGCCACGACCGAGGAGCAGTGGTTCCCCGAGTGGGACCTGGGCGGACAGCCCTGGACGCCCCGCAGCTACGAGAGGTTCTCCCCCTCGCGCTTCGTGGCGAGCTACAAGACCCCCACCCTCATCCTGAGCGGACAGCTCGACTTCCGCATCCCGTACACCCAGTCCATCGCTCTTTTCACCGCCCTGCGCAAGCGAGGGGTGTATGCCCGGCTGATCCTCTTCAAAAACGACGGCCACTGGCCCAGCTACGCGCGGTCCATGCCCGTCTACTACAACGCCCACCTGGAGTGGTTCCACCGCTACCTGAAGGGCGGCCCCGCGCCCTGGAAGACCGCCGACATGGTGAGAAACCGCGCATTCAAGTAGCCCCGGAGGGTGCCGAGGCACCGCCGAACCCTGGGAGAGCAGCCAGCCAGGGGCTGGAGACGGGTCGTGGCGCTGGATCCCAAGGCCTTGCCTTTGAAGCGGCCCCAACTATCATGGCTGCAAATGAGCGCCGCACCCAGCAAGGCTCCCGAGCCCCTCTCCGTCATCATCCCCGCGTACAACGAGGCGGGCGGCATCGGCGAGGTGGTGCGCCGGGTCCAGCCGGTCCTCGCCAGCCTGGGGCGAGAGACCGAGCTGCTTGTGGTGGACGACGGCTCGGCGGACGACACCGCCGCCCTGGCGGAGGAGGCCGGCGCTCGGGTGGTTCGCCACGCCCAGAACCGCGGCTACGGCGCATCGCTGAAGACCGGCATCAGGGAGGCCAACAGCGACCTGGTGGCGATCCTGGACGCCGACTGCACCTACCCCCCCGAGGCGCTCCCGGACCTGCTGGACCCCATGGAAGGCAACGACATGGTGGTGGGAGCGCGCAAGAAGGGGAAGGTCCACATCCCACTCATTCGGCGCCCGGCCAAGGCGGTGCTGCGCCTGCTCGCCTCCTACCTGTCTGGCCACCACATCCCTGACCTCAACTCCGGCTTCAGGGTCATGCGGCGGCCGGTGGTGAGCCGCTTCATGGGGATGCTCCCAAACGGCTTCTCCTTCACGACCACCATCACCCTGGCGATGCTCGTGTCTGGCTTCGGCGTGAGGTACGTGGACATCGAGTACCACGCTCGCACCGGAAGCTCTCACATCCGGCCCATAAGAGACACCCTTGGCTTCTTCTCGCTGATTCTGCGCACCGTGATGTACTTCAACCCGCTGCGCTTCTTTCTCCCCCTTGCGACGGCCTTCGTGCTCGCCGGAGGAGCGGTGTTTCTGCTCTCGTGGCACTACCTGGACCGTCCCCTGGACACCACCTCCCTGCTGCTCATGGTCACCGGAGTCCAGCTCGGTGGGCTTGGGATGCTCGCGGACCTGATAGCAAAGCGCAGCACCTGAGCCCATGCCCTCGTCCGCAGCGCGCGCCGCCCCCCAGCGCCAGATCACACCAGCAACGGGCTCAGTGCCTTCGGGGCTCCTGGCGGCGGGGTTCGCGCTGCTGCTCTTGGCAGCCGCCGCCTGGGAGCTGGGCGCGGATCAGCTCCGGCGCCGTGCAGTGCCCGCGCGCTCCTCCTGGCGCCAGGCGGAGCGCTTCGTGCGCAAGCACCGCCGCCCCGGGGATCTCATCGTCACCGCTCCCAAGTGGGCCGATCCCCTGGGCAGGATGGTGTTGGGCGACCTGCTGACCCTGGACGACGTAACCCGTCCCGACTCCCGGACCTACGGCCGAATCTGGGAGCTCTCCCTCCGGGGCGCCTCTCACCCGGACACCAGGGGGCTTGAGGTCTCCAGGCGCGAGACCTTCGGCGGCGTGCGGGTGACCCTGTACACCCAGAGGCCGGTGCACGTTGCCGCAGACCTGTACGCGAGCCTCCCCAGGGCAAGGGTCTGGCAGGAGCGAGGGCGCAAGATCACCCGCTGCCACTGGAGCCCCCGGCTCGCCGGACACCAGTGCGGACCCCGCTGGAAGGAGGTTCGTCAGATCCGCGCCGAGATAGGCTACGAGCCGCGCCGCTGCGTCCTCGCCATGCCCATGGAGGGAGCCACCAGGGTGATAGAGTACCCCCCGCTGCCCAGGGGGCACCGGCTGGTGGTGTGGACCGGCCTGCGGGGATATGACCCGCGCTACAGGGCGCGCCGCGCGGTGTGGGAGTACCGCCAGCTCCGCGCTGGCCGCTGGCGCCAGGCTCGTCGCCCTCCACCGGTCACCTCGGTGCCCGTAACGATGGATGTGCTGGTGAACGGCGCACGCCTGGCGCGGCTGTCGCACCCCATCGAGGACGAAGGGTGGCGACGCCATGTCCTGGCGATGCCTCGCCCCCCCAGGAGCACCACCGCGGTGATCCAGCTCCGCATCCGCACCCGCCACGCCTGGGCGAAGCACTTCTGCTTCTACGCCCGGAGCGAGGTGGACCCATGAGGCTCCCGGACGCCAGCTCGCCCCACGCGCGGCGCCCCACCCGCCGGGACATCTGGGTCGCCTCGATCCTCGGGGTTGCCTTCTTCGGGCTGCTTCTGTTCACCTCCTCCAACGTGGGTGTCGCCAGGGATGAGGGCATCTACATCGACGCCGCCAGGCAGTACCAGCGCTACATGGCGGAGGTGGAGAAGCACCCCTCCCGCCGCACCAGCAAGCAGACCATAGACAGGTACTACCGTGTCAACGCCGAGCACCCCCCTGGCACCAAGCACCTGTACGGGTTGAGCTGGAGATACCTACACGAGTGCAACTGCCACCGCGCAGCGCCCCGCGCGCGTCCAGGCAAGCCCCCGCACACCGACACCTGGGGAGTGCTCGACGAGCTCAGCGCCATGCGCCTGCCTGCCATGGCCATGGCGGGGCTCCTCGTGGCCTTCATCTACCTGCTGGGAGCCATCACCTTCGGGCGCATGGCCGGTCTCATTGGGGCGCTGGCGTACACCTCGCTGCCCCGGGTCTTCTTTCACAGCCACCTGGCCGGTCTGGACGCACCCATCACGGCGGCCATGCTGGTCACGGTCTACGGCTACTATCGCTCTCTCCATAGCTGGCGCTGGTCCGTGGCCACTGGCCTGCTGTTCGGGCTGGCCCTGCTGGCCAAGTTCAATGCGCTGTTTCTGCCACTTTTGCTCATGGTTCACTACGCGTGGACAAGCCGCAGGGAGTTCCGCCACCCGCTGCTGGCGGCGGCGGGGCTGCTCTCGGCGCTGCCGCTGCTTTTTCTGAGCCTGGCAGCGCTGGTGACTGGCAAGGGGCGCGGCTGGGCGGCCGTCGGGGGCATGGCGCTTTTTGCGATCCTGCTGTTGCGGAGGGGATCCTTCCGCCACCCCCTTCGCACGATCAAGCTCACCGTGCCCGCGGTGTTCATTTCGATGATGCTGCTGGGCTTCTCCGTGCTGTACCTGCAGTGGCCCTGGCTCTGGCACGACACGCTCCACCGCTTCGGCGCCTACCTGAGCTACCACATGGAGCACACCTTCTACAACACGGAGTACCTGGGGAAGAACTACAACCTCCCTCCCTTCCCGGTGGAGTACCCCTTCGTGATGACCCTCTGGGTGATGCCCCTGCCCTTCGTGCTGGCCGCGGTGGGTGGCCTGGGGCTCTGCCTGCGTGGCCTCCTCCTCGGTCTGCCTGGGCGCCGCTCAAACCCCAGGCCCGGGCCTGCCCCAGAGATATCCACAGGTCCTGAGGGGCGCCCCAGCCTGGACGAGGCGCACACACCTGGACGCGGATGGGGCCGCCCCATGCTGGGTCTAGACCGCTCTCCTGAGCTGCTGGTGGCCCTCTGCGCCCTCTTCCCCATGGTGCTAATAGCCCTCCCCTCCACCCCGATCTTTGGTGGAGCCCGCCTCTGGATGCCCGCCTGGCCATTCCTGGCCCTCCTGGCCGGCTGGGCCGTGTCAGAGACCCACCGGCTCACGGCCCACCACATGGGCTCCTGGCTCCATCGAGCCGCCTGGGCAGGGATCCTCGGTGCCACCCTGGTGCTCCCCTCGGCGGCTCTCACGGCTCGCGCCGGCGACGTGGCCCCGTCAGTATACGTGGCCGCCGTCGGAGGAATCCCGGGGGCCGCGGACAGGGGGCTCAAGCGCCAGTACTGGGGCTACTCCACCCGGCGGCTCCTGCCAGAGCTCAATCGCATGGCCCGCCCGCGCCTGACCCACTTCACGGCGCGGGTCCCGACCTACTTCCACGACACGAACCACTACAGCAGAAACATCTACGTCCGCTGCGGCCTCCTGCTGCCCAACATCACCTACGCTGGAGACGGCCTGCCAGGGATCCGACGCTCCCAGATAGCCATCTTCCTCTACGAAAAGCACCAGGTCATGTGGGAGTTCCTCATCTGGCAGGACTACGCCACCCTCAAGCCGGCCCGGGTGCTCACCCTGGACGGGGTCCCGCTAATAACCGTCTATCGGCGACGCCAGCGCAGAGCCGCCAGGCCGCCCTTCTTCATGGAGCCTCGGGGGTGGCGTCGGACCGTGGCTCGCGGAGCTCGCCAGAGGCGAGACCGGGCCTCGGGGAGCCCTCGCTGAGCCTCTCGCCACAAAAAGCGTGCTTTGCATCACCTGGTTTTTGTATATTGTCTTGATGTCACCGATGAGTAAGAGTCCGTCGGTGCAACCCTGGAGGACACATGTACGTTTGCCCAAAGTGTGAAGAGGAAATTCCGGCCAAGGTGAAAAAGAACACAGAGGAATGCCCTTTTTGCCACGAACCATGGCCTCCAGAGGAGACCCCAGAGGACAGGGCCGAGGCCGCCGCAGCCCAGGCAGCCGCGGAGGAGAAGGCCCGCCACCCAGAGGGCTGGGGTGAGGAGCTCAGGCCTTCGGCGCCGGCAGATCCATCGGCGGTGCACCACCAGGAGCCCCCCAAGTCCAGGACCTGGATGCTCGCGGTCGCCGCTCTGGTGGTCGTTGTGCTGGGGGTGGGTGGCTACCTCATCTTTGGCGGCGGCAAGAAGGGAAAGACCGGCGGCAAGGGGCCCGACGACAAGGCCCGGGTGACAGAGGCCGAGATCACCGCCATGGACAACTGGTACCGCGACGTGCGCAAGGAGCTCGACAGCTTCATGGGAGAGGTGTGCAGCGTGCACCACCAGCGCGGGTACAGGTACAGCTCCAGGCTCACCAAGCGGGTGCAGGTCAAGACCGTGCGTGGAAAGAAGGTGCAGACCTTCGACTTCGAGCTGAAGATCATCCCTGCCAAGGACGGCAAGCCCCAGGGCAAGCTGAATGTCTTCGCCTGCCCGGTGAGGCTCGCGGAGCTGCACCGGGATCACCCCATCACCATCCACGCCAGGATCTGGGAGAGGCGCGAGGTGTTCGGGGCGGTGTACAAGTTCGCGGACATCACAATCGGGGGCAAGCTGCTGGGTGAGATCGACGAAAAGTACAGGAAGATCAACCGGAACGTGGTGCTGCAGAACCGAAAGGGCTTTGCCTTCTCCCGCATGAAGACCCTCCCCAAGGGGAAGCCCTTCGAGGGCTACCGCGCCCTTTCGACCCCCATGAGGTTCCGGATGGCGACCAACGTCAAGAGCTTCACCCTGGCGAACCTGACCTGGAAGAAGATCAAGCCCGGAAAGTTCCTCCAGGGTGAGTGGGTGACCACCATCCGCTCCAACGAGCTACACAAGCAGCTCGCGGACTGGGACGATGGCTGCTTCGCCTTCCGCAAGCGCATCTTCAAGCTGGACAAGCCCAAGCCCAACCACACGGCTCACTTGAAGCTCACTCGCGTCGAGCGCCAGGTCACCCGCGACATCTGCGCGGCCCTCAAGGTGCTCGCGGACGCCACCAAGGGCGACAAGAAGGTGGACCAGGCCGCGCTGACCAAGGCCCAAGAGCTGCTCGACTCCGCCCACAGCCGCTGGAACCGGGATGTCTACGGCAAGCTAAGGGACATGGCCAAGAAGCTCGACAGCACCATCCGCGCCAGGCCCTTTTAGAGCCCGCTCTCCCCATGGAGCCCATGGGCGCGGTGCTTCCGCCAGGCCACCATCCGCTTCAGGGGAGAGCCGGCACGCCCTACATTCCGCCGGGGACCCCCAGCTTCCTCTCCACCAGGCCGAGGTTCTTCTTGGCCTCCGGGTGCCCGGGTCGCATGCGAAGGGCATACTTGTAGGCCGCCCTGGCTGTGGAGTAGCGACCGGCGCGGAAGGCGGCGTTGCCCAGCAGCACCCAGGTGCGCACGGAGGCTGGCATGGCCCGGGTGGCCGCCCTCAGCTTGCCAATGGCGGCGCCGTAGCGGCCCTGCTCGAAGAGCACCTCGCCCAGGCCCGCCAGGGCGGGCCCGTAGCCGGGGCGAGCGGTCAGGGCACGCTGAAACTCCATCCTCGCGGTGGTCACGTCTCCCCTGGCCAGCGCGCGTCTGCCGCTGAGGGTGGCCGCCCTGGCCTCTGTTCCCATTGGGGCACCACCAGGTGGCCTCGGCCTGGTGCCCATGACAGGCCGGCGGTGCTGGTGTCGCCGGCGGGGGGGCGCGTGAGCAGAGCCCCCCGGGTCGGGTCCGTCGATCTGGACCGCCATGTCCACCACCAGGGTGGCGCCAGCGTCGCCCTGGGACACCGAGCGGGACCTGCTGGCCTCTGCATCGGGTTGGACCGCGGCACGAGCTCTGGAGCCCGCGTCGGCGCCAAGGCCCACGACCGCCGAGCCCTGGGATGCGCTCGACTGGTCATCGGGCGACCCCTTTGATCGGTTGACCAGCACCAGCACGGCCACAACGACCACGAGCACCAGGCCCACGGTAATGAGAAGCAGGCGCCGGGCTCGCCTGGCGCGGCCGAACATGGTCACCTCGCCCATCTCGGCGGTGACCCCTGGAAGCACGGGATCGGTCAGGTCGGGATCCTTGCGCCCCTTGAGCTGGTCCTCCCTGTAGGCGTGGTACTCGGCCATGGCCTCCGCTGCCTCGGCCTCCCCGTCGGCGTACCACATCTGACTCATGGTGGGGTCGAGGCTCTCCCCTTCGGGCCCATGGGGAGGTGACGCCGGGCTCCGAGAGCCCTCCTCCACGGCGGTCCCCCCCTGCCTGGCTCCGGGTGGCTCGCTCCTCGGCTCCGAGATGGCCGGGTGAGGCCCGGAGCCGTCAGGCCGATCGGGCGGACCACCCGGTCGTGGCGGCGACTCCGGTGGGGATGGGTCCACCGGCAGGGGAGCAGCTCTGATGGGGTCGGACGCTGGCTTTTCGGGGGGAGGCGTGGGCCTGTCCGACGCGGCGGGCTCCGCCGGCATCGGGGCCGCACCCCCTGCATCGGCGGCCACGGGTGACCCGCCAGCCCGCGCCAGGGCAGACGCCAGCGCCGCCGGGGGGCCCATGCCCATGACGGTCTCCTCCGGCCGGTCCAGGCCAGCCCCTGGAGCCGATCCCGCCGGTCCCGCTGAGCCCGAGGGGCTCTGCTCCCCAGCGGGAGATCCCCCTGCCCCACGCCCCGCTCCAGCGCCGAGCCCCGGCATGGTGGACGAGATGGACGCCCTCGTGAGGGCCTCCCGCATGAGCTCCACCGAGCTCCAGCGCTTCTTTCTGTCCTTGGCCAGGGCACAGTCCAGTATCTCGTCGAAGACCGCCGGGAGGCTGGGGTTGTGACTGGACGCCGGCGCCGGCCTCTCCCGCAGGTGCTTGTTGATGACCGTGAACACGTCGTCGCCCACAAAGGGAGGCACGCCGCTGAGCATCTCGTAGAGCACAATGCCCAGGGCGTAGACGTCTGCTCGTCGATCCACCTTCTCGCCGGCCGCCTGCTCGGGAGAGAGATAGCGGGGATCACCAAAGGACATCCCCACCGTCACCTGCCCGGGCTCCAGCTCGGAGAGCACGAGCTTGCTCAGGCCGAAGTCCATCACCTTCACGAAGTCGGTCTGATCCCGCCTGGTGGTGAGGAACACGTTGGCCGGCCGAAGGTCCCGATGCACGTACCCCTTGCCGTGGGCCTCCGCGAGGGCCTCGGCCACCTGGTTGAAGATGGATAGGGCCCTGGGGATGGATAGGGGCCCTTCCCGCTCCAGGAGGTCGGCCAGGGTCTCCCCCTCCAGCAGCTCCATGGCCAGGTAGAGCCGTCCGTCATCGGTGCGGCCGAAGTCCCCTACGCCGATGATGTGCTCGTTGTCGATCTGCGCCATGGTGGTCGCCTCCCGTCGGAAGCGCTCCACGGCCGCGTCGTCCTGGCACAGGTGGTGGTGAAGCACCTTCAGGGCGACCCGCTTTTGCAGCGTGACGTGACGGGCCAGGTAGACCGTGCCGGAGCCCCCAGCGCCGATCCTCTCCTTGACCAGGTAGCGCTGGGCGACCACGGTCCCGATGAGCACGTCCTCCCCGTCCGCCACCTGGCTCGTCCCACAGGAGAGGCAGAAGATTGCGTCCTCGGCGAGGCTCTGCTTGCAGTTGGAGCAGGTCTTCATTGGTTGTCTTGCGGTGGCACGCAGCCCTTGACACGCCCTGCGTCCCGCACACCGTCCACCGTCACATCCAAAGGCGCGCAGTCGTGCCCGGTGTTGGTACACTGGCTGGCGTCGGAGCAGGCCTCGAAGCAGACCCGGCGAAAGCAGTAGCCGCTGGCGCAGTCCTCGGCGAGCGTACAGGCCTGCCCCCCGGGGCGGCCGCCGGGGTTGGGTGGAGGCACACAAAAGGTCCCCAGGTGAGTGAGCTCCTCTGGATCCACGAAGACGGTGCACAGGTCCCCGGCGGTGGAGCAGTCCGCAACGCTGTCGCAGCGGAGAAAAGGCTCCCCAGGCAGGCAGAGCCCCTCGCTGCAACCGCTGCCCACAAAGCAAGGAGACAAGGTGGTCCAGGAGGTGGCGGCCTGACAGACCTGGGGCTGCTCGGTCTCCGGGTCGCAGCGGCGCATCCCAGGAGAGCAGACAGGGCCTCCGTCCGGGTCGAAGTCGGGGTTCAGCTCGTCACACCCCAAAGGAGCCAAGGCGGCCAGCAAGACCAGGGAAACCGACCTCGCCAGAGACCTCTGCCACGGCGCGGGCACAGAAACGACGGACGCTCGCACAGGCGAGGGGCTAGAAAGAGAACTTGGCATGGGCCCAGGCTCCTCCGGGCGTGGGAGCCACGCCAAAGCTTGTGCGTGGCCTCTCGCGCCCACTCTTTCTGCGATAGGCGAAGTAAAAGAGCACCGCGGCGGCCACCGCCGAGGCCCCGCCCAGACCGGTGAACACGGCGCCGGCAACATCTGTGTTGAGCCGGTAGGGGCAGCTAATGCGAGGCATGTCCCGATCACAGGTGGGACGCCCGTCCAGCACCAGCAAGGCCACCCCGGCGGCCAGGGAAGCCAGGCCACCCACCCCGGCCATCCAGGCGGCCTGCTTCAGCGACGGCCGGAGCTTGTATGGCGCCACAGGCCGGGGACGCGGCCGGGGACGCGGCCGGGGACGCGGCCGGAGGCGCGGCCGGGGACGCGGCCGGAGGCGCGGTCGAGGACGCGGCCGGGGGCGCGGCCGGGGGCGCGGCCTCGGGGGAGGATGCAGCTCCCGGTGCTTCTTTCCCAGGGCGGTGCCAGCCTGGAGGGCCACATCCCTCGCCTTGGCGATGGCCTCCGAGAACGTGCAGATGTCGCACGTGGCCACCTGCTGGTGCTGGATCCCACCGGCGGGATCGAACAGGTCACAGCGAATCCTGTAGTTCTTTCCGGTGCGCCGGATGGAGACGGAGAACAGGTAGGCCGCCTTGAGGCGCGTTGCGAGCTTTCGGAGGCAGGCGCCGGTCCGGCAGCTCCCCACCGTCTCCAGCCGAGCCGCCTCCACCTCGTGAGCAGCGATTGTGGAGAGGGCAGCCAGGGTGAAGCCGGCCTCCACGGATCTCCGAAAGCGAGCCACCACAGCCGGCGCCAAGGGGGGCTTCACCTCGAGAGGAAGCAAGGCCACCCGCCCCGGCCCAGAGCTCTGAGCAGGGGGCTTGGCAGGGGCGGGAGAGCCCGCAGCGGGGCGAGCAGCTCCCAGGACAACCAGCGCGCACAGCGCGCATATCATACAGAAACGCACGGTCTATTCTCGCCTGGGAATACTAACACGTACGCCAGCTTTCGCCACCCCGAGGCCCTCGACGGGCAGGCTCGATCCGAGAATCCGCGGTCACGGCGCCGCCACCGCGCTTGCAGTGGCAGGCGGGAAGCTGGCCGCGTCCACGGCGCAGACCGCGGCCATGGCGCGGGCTCGCGCCCACCAAGGCCGGGCCCGCCCCGAGGGGCGGTTATGGGGTGGCTAGCGCCGAGGCCAGAGCGGAGCGCGGCTTGCCTC
>JAJRWW010000385.1 GCA_024276595.1 Myxococcota bacterium | reverse complement strand
TCCGGCCTCGCCGCCCTTGGCCTCGCCGCCCTTGGCCTCGCCGCCCTTGGCCTCGCCGCCCTTGGCCTCGCCGCCTCCGGCCTCGCCGCCCTTGGCCTCGCCGCCTCCGGCCTCGCCGCCTTTGGCCTCGCCGCCTTTGGCCTCGCCGCCCTTGGTCTCGCAGACGCTCGTGGGGATGGGCTCTGGGCCACGGCGGCAGCGACCCAGAGAGGGGCCAGGCCTGCGAGGATGCAAGGCAGGGCCTTCACAGCTCTCCAACCGACCTGGCGCGGACCCAGCCCTCCAGGCCGTTGGCCAGACGGATCTTGACCCACTGGTCATCCCTGGTGGTTATCTGCACCCGGAGCCCGGCGTGGATGACAAAGGACTTTTTTGCCATCCCCTGGGGGCCCTCTCGCACCGGGACCTCATCGTTTAGCACGATGGCGTCGTGTGCGCTGTCCTCCATGGCCGTGCGCTCCTTGTACACCCAGCCGAGCCCGAGGGAGAGGAGCAGCAGCAAGATGGCCAGACCGATGAGGGATGCTCTGAGGACGCCGGGCCTCAAGAGGAGCACCCACAGGGCGACGCCGAAGGCGGCGAACCAGAAGCAGAAGAACCACACAGCGGCGGAGCTCACAGAGAAGAGGCCGACCAGTCGCTGCCAGCGAGAGGGGGTCTGGGCACCGACGATCCTGTCGTGCACCCTGCTGGTCACTGTCTGTCGAGCGATCTGCAGGTTGTGCCTGGCCTCCGGGTGATCCGGCACCAGGCGCAGGGCCTTCTCGTAGGCCCAGATGGCTCTGCCGAGCTTGCCCTCACGGAAGTAGGCGTTGCCCAGGTTGTAGTAGAGCCGCTCGTCCTGGATCCCGCGCCCCAGGATCTGCTCGTAGCGCTCCACCGCCTCCTTGTACTTGCCGCTGGTGTAGGCGCGGTTGGCCTCCTGAAAGAGGCGGTCTGCCGGGCGGTCCGCCTGGGCGACGGCAGGGGCTGTGAGGGGGGCGAGGAGCAGGAGAAAGAGCCCCAGCGTCCGTGGGAGCCGCCGGGCCATCAGGCAGCCTCCGCGGCCTGGTCGCCGTTGAGCCCGGGGGGCGGCTCGAGCGGGGCTCGCTCCAGCTCGCCGATGAGCTTGCGGGTACGCGCGAGCACGTCGTGCATCTCGGTCTCCTCGGCCGCGGCCGGAGCGAAGCGAGCGAAGTCGCAAACCTCCAGGTCCTTGAGGATCCGCTCCCTCAGGTCCTCGGACATGCCGCTGCTTTCCAGAAGCTGCTGCAGCTCGGCGCCGGTGAGGCCCTGAACCCGCGCCCCGAGCCGCGCGGAGAGCAGCTCCTGGATGACGCTGGAGATCTCGGCAAAGAAGGCCACCCGATCGCTCTCCTTCAGATAGCTCGACGCCAGCCGGAGCCGCCTTCGAGCGTGGCTCCTGGCCCGACGGCGACGGCTGGCCTCGGTGTCCGTGTCCATGGAGCGGATCAGCCGGATGAGCACCCCCACCCCCAGGCCGAAGGGAGGAAGCAGCAGCAGCAGCCAAAGCAGCCAGCGGGTCCGGTGCAGCCGCCAGGTAGAGCGGCTCCGCAGGTGGCTCCCCTGGAGGATGGGCTTCAGCCTGCGGCGCAGCTCGTTTTCGTGGCTGGCCAGGCCGATGCCGGCTCCGGAGAGGAGCTTCCCGGTGACGGTGACCGTGATGGGAGCTGAGCATGCCGTCGTCACGTACCGGCCCTGAGTGGGATCAAAGTGCGGAAAGCAGACCGGAGGGATCTTCAGAGAGCCCACCTTGGTGGGGATGAGCACGTACTCGTGGATGCGTCTTCCTCCAAGGATGGCTCCGCCCCCGGGCTCGGTCTTCTGACCTGCGAAGCGGACCTTGAACCCCGGGATCTTCTGGATGCGATCCACCTTCAGCCCTCCGATGAAGCCGGTGCCAGACACGGTGACCTTGAGGGATGTGGCGCTGCGGGCGTCGATGGTGTGCTGGCCTACCTCGGCGGTGACCTTGAACTGGCCCACGTTCCTGGGATAAAAACCCGGTGGAACGTTCTTTCTTGGCAGGTCACGAACGTCCAGCGTCACAGCCGCCGAGCTTCGTAGCACCTTCTGGTAGTAGTCCAGGTACGCCTCGATGCCCAGGCCCCCAACCTTCAGCTTCCCTGCCTTCAAGGGGAACAGGGCCAGGCGGAGCACCGGGGTGACCGTGAAGACCTGGCCCTTGATGGTGGTGTGGGTGGAGCTGGGGGTGCCCAGGGGGATCTCCTCCGAGAAGAAGCTGTCGGTGGTCGGCCGGGAGACGATCGCCGCCCGCCTCGCAACCGGGGACTTGTAGTAAAGGTACCATGTGATCGTGATCTGCTGGCCCACGTAGGCCTTGAGCCTGTCTGCCACGGCGTGGACGAAGAGGTCCTCGTCCCCCGTGAGGTTGGGCGTCTGCCCTGGCAGAGAGGGAGGGGGAGCGGGGGTGGCTCCCACGTTCACCACAACTGGTTGCGATGTGTAGGTGCGACCCTTGAACACCACCTTGGCAGGGGGCAAAAGGATCCGTCCGGCTCGTCGGGGGCTGATGGCGTAGGTGTAGTCGGCGCGAAAGGACTGCTGGTTGCCCACGATGTTGTTGACCTGAAAGGGGGTGGAGCTCACCACCACGAAGTCCTGCTTGAGGTTGGCAGGGAGCTGCAGGTCGTAGTTGGGGCGGCTCATGCCGAAGGAGAAGCCGTAACCCCCGAGGCTGCGGATCCGCTGTCTGATGGAGACACGAACGGTCAGGTTGAGCTGATCTCCAACCCTGGCCTTGGTGGGGCTGAGGCTCATGGTCACCTTTACCTGTGGAGGTGGTGTTCGAGCCAGGGCCGGGGCCGCGGTGAATGCCAGCATCGCCGGCCCGAGAGCCAGCCAAAATGTCCGAGCTGAGGACAATCTCTACCAGTCCTTGATTGATTGACGAGTGGTGCGCGACCGATCTCTTTGGCGGTCCCGAGCGCGCTGCTTGCGCTCCAGCCGGTCTAGCTGCTTGGCGGCCTTGCGCTTTGCTATGTCCTCCTTGGTCAGGGGTTTTTGCCTGGCGTCGGAGGGTTTTTGCTTGTTCTGCTTGTCCTTGTTCTGCCTGTCCTTGCTCTGCTTGTCCTTGTTCTGCCTGTCCTTGCTCTGCTTGTCCTTGTTCTGCTTGTCCTTGTTCTGCTTGTCCTTGTTCTGCTTGTCCTGCTTGTCCTTGTTCTGCTTGTCCTTGTCATCCGGCGGCTTGCACTCCTTTTTGAAGCGCTCCGCCAGCCTCTTTGCGCTCTCGGCCAGGGTCCCTGATGCAGCCTTGGCTCCGGCCACCCGCCGGAGGGA
>JAJRWW010000384.1 GCA_024276595.1 Myxococcota bacterium | reverse complement strand
GTCAAGGCCAACATCGACAAGCTGGTGGGTGGCGCCGGGGAGGAGACGGTCATAGCGCGGGTCGGAGAGGGCGTGGTCTCCACCATCGGCTCCGCCGATAACCACAAGGCCGTCCTGGAGAACCCCGACATGATCTCGCAGACCGTGCTCTCCAAGGGGCTGGACTCGGGCACGGCTTTCCGGATCCTCTCCATCGACATCGCGGACGTGGATGTGGGGACGAACATCGGCGCCAAGCTCCAGACCGAGCAGGCAGAGGCGGACAAGCAGATCGCCCAGGCCAAGGCCGAGAGCCGCCGGGCCATGGCCGTGGCCGCCGAGCGGGAGAACGAGGCCAAGGTGGCAGAGATGAGGGCGCAGCTCGTGGCGGCGGAGGCCCAGGTGCCCCAGGCCCTGGCCGAGGCGCTGCGGACCGGCAAGATGGGCTTCATGGACTACTACAACCTCAAGAACATCGTGGCGGACACGCAGATGCGCTCCGGGA
The DNA here is from genome assembly GCA_024276595.1 of Myxococcota bacterium. Taxonomy (GTDB): domain Bacteria; phylum Myxococcota_A; class Polyangia; order HGW-17; family JAJRWW01; genus JAJRWW01. Next base: position 2,942 of record JAJRWW010000384.1, on the reverse strand, counting down.
TCGCGGACGCATCCTCTCCCAAGGACAGGAAGGACCGCTAGGATGAAGCTCTTTCCTTCCAAGACCGCTGGAGATGGGGCGCCGGCTCCTTTGAGAGGGGATCCCTTCTGGTGGCTCCGGGATCGCCCGGCGCTCCTGCGCAGGTTCATGCTCTCGCAGGCGCTGGGGGAGCCCAGGTCCATGCGGCCCTTTCGGCGGCCAGGGCCTCCCGGCGGCTGGCCCCCGGGGGAGCGGAGGTAGCCTGTGGATGAGCTGCTCATTGCCCTGGTGGTGTGGCTGGGCAAGCTCATTGCCCGGGCCTATCGGGGCGTGCGGAGCTGGTGGCGCCGCCGCGGAGAGCTGCCCGACTCCCACCGGTCCCCCAGCGCCGAGCGGGCGGGCAGCTCGGAAATGCCCGGGGCCCTCGCCGGTGACCAGGCTCGGAGGGCGCGGGAGACCCTAGCTGCCCTCGGAGACGAGGCTGTCGCCCGGGCGGCCACCCTGGGCCGCAGCCCCCTGGGCCAGCCCCTGGCTCGGGCCGTGGAGCGAGGGGTGGTCGCCCCCTGCGGCGACCTGAGGCGAGAGCTCGACGGGCTCTCGGCGGGGTCACGGCTGGCGACCGAGCTGGAGCGGATAGACTCCAAGAGCGCCTCCCTCAAGCAGCTCCTGGACACCCTGGTGTGGATGGCCAGGCAGCGGGAGGATCCCTCCCTTGGCGCATCCTGGGCCGCGGCGGACCGGATCGCCGAGGCCTGCCAGGAGGCGCTCGGCTCCATCCTGGCCGGCGACCGCCGGGCCGCCGTGGGCCAGGCTCTCTGCTTCCTGGCCCCAAGGCAGCCGGTGGCCCTGCAGGGCTTTGCCAGCGCGGGTCTCCTCCCGGTCCCTGTCAGATCTCCCTTTCCGGACCACCTCTCGGGCTGGGCCTCGGTGGCTTCGGGCTCGGGAATGGCGTTTCTGGAGAGGGTGGACGGGCTCAAGTGGGAGCTGCGCAGCCGCTTCGGCCTGCCGGACCGCTACCCGGTCCCCTTTGCGCCCCGGGGCTTTCTGAGCAGGGACGATGTGCTCTTGCCCTTTGGTTCCTGGCTGGAGACGCTCTTTGGCGACCTGGTGGGCTCCTTGCTCCTGGGTCCGACCTACGCCATGGCCCTCGGGAGGCTGCTCGCCTCGCCCCAGACGCCGGGAGCGGTGGCCACCGTGGGAGTGAGCCGCGACGGGTCGCTGTACTCTCCCGAGCCCCCGGCGCAGGTGCGCATGGCAGTCTCGGTGGCTGCCATGGACGACCGGGGGGACGATGATCTCCGGCAGCAGCTCTGGAGCGACTGGAACGAGCAGCACGGCTGGCCAGCGGTCATGTATCTGCCCACCAGGATGGCAGGGTGGATCGAGGCGCCCATGTCCGCCTTCACCCAGATGGCAGAGGAGGTGGCGGACCTGATGCTCTTCGAGCCCATGAGCTCTCTGGGCGACCGCTCCCTGGACGGGATCCCGGCCCTGGCCCACTCGCGCATGGAGAGGGATGTGGGCAGAGCCCGGGAGCTCGCCCTCGCCGGTGGGGACGGATCCACCACCGACCCGCGGCTGCTGCTGGCGGGAGCGCTGGCAGCGGCCTGGGCAAAGCCACGTCGCGAGGCAGAGCTTCTGCGCTGGATGATGACCACCCTCGCTCCCCGGGATGAGCCCGCTGCTCGTGGACGAGACGCCTACGCCATTGGCCCTGGCCGCGGGGCATCCACGGGCGGCTGGGATGGACGGGGCGGTGAGCCCTGTCGAGACGACCCCGTGACGGTGCTCAGGGACGCGGTGGTGCTGGACGCGATCCTGACGCGCTCCAGGCCAGGCGGCGGGGGTTGGGCGCGGCGGTGAAGATCGGTGGGCACGAGCTGGACGTCCCGGTGATGCTGGCGCCGCTGGCGTCCATCTCCACGCCGGCCTTCAGGGTGCTGTGCGAGGAGCAGGGCTGCGGCCTCACCTGGACCGAGATGGTCTCCGTTCCCGGGCTGGTGCGTGGCAGCTCCAAGATCATGAGGCTGGTGCGCCCCAGCTCACCGGGCCGCCCCCTCGCGGTTCAGCTCGTGGGAGCGCGGCCGGAGGAGATGGAGGCCGCGGCGGCGTGGGTGGCCGAGCAGGGGGCAGCGCTCGTGGACATCAACATGGGCTGTCCGGTCAAGAAGGTGGTCAAGACCGGCGCTGGGGTGGCCCTCATGCGCAGTCCGGCGCTGGCCGCGGACCTGGTGCGCGCCGCCCGGCGCGGGGTGGATGATCGGCTGGCCGTGACGGCCAAGATCCGAACCGGCTTTCGGGGCCAGGTGAACGCACCGGCCCTGGCGCGTCGCCTGGAGGACGCCGGGGTTGCCGCCATCACGGTGCACGGTCGGGTGCGGGAGCAGGTGTTTGGAGGACCGGTGGACCACGCCACCATCGCGGCCGTGGTGGAGGCGGTCTCTGTTGCGGTGGTGGGCAATGGGGATGTTCGCGACGGCCCGTCGTACCACCACATGCGTCGGGTCACCGGCTGTGCAGGGGTGATGGTGGGGCGCGCTGCCCTGGGGAATCCATGGGTCTTCGCCGAGCTCGCCGCCGCCGCAAAGGGTGTGCCTCCGCCGCCTCCACCAGATGCAGGGGAGCGCAAGGCGGTCATGCGCCGCCACCTGGCGCTGTATCTGCGGGACTACCCCGAGGGGGTGGCCGCGAGGGAGATCCGCAAGCACCTCATCTGGTACTCCAAGGGCATGAGGAACGCGGTGGAGTTTCGCAGGAGGCTACAGACCGTTGCAACGGCCCAAGAGGTGGAGGCGGCCATCGACGGGCTCTAGCGAGGCTGGGCCTCATAGCGACGAGGCGGTGTCGACCAGGGGTGTGCGGGGATGTTGGTGTTTCTGCCCGTATGTGTGGCCTCGCTAGGCTGACTGTAGAGGGGGACTCTGCGGTCCCCCTCCCCCGCAGGCCACTACCCGTGGCCCGCG
>JAJRWW010000383.1 GCA_024276595.1 Myxococcota bacterium | reverse complement strand
GGTGTAGACCTTTCCCGGCTCCGTCTCGAGGTAGACATAGTCTTCGTTGAAGACGCCGCCACCGCAGTGGATTGTGCGATCCTGTGTCTCTCCCGGCGAAAGCGAGGAGGCAGAGGCGAGATCGTCATCGGGCTCGTGTCTGTCGAAGGAGGTGATCCTTCCCCTGCAGGGATCGACGTTCGAGGTGCAGGCCTGTGAGGCCAGGACCATGAGCAGCCAGGAGGTTGCTGCCAGGGCTGATGTGAGCCTGCTTCCACACCTGGTGTTCAAGGGTGTTGAGAGCACGAGAGCTACCTTCCTATGCAGTTGCGAAACGCGGTCTCCTCGGAGTCGCAGCCCGCCACAACCGGTATGTCTGACGCGTCACAGCTCAGGTTCGCGTCGACCGCGCAGTTGAGCCAGCTCTGGTAGTCGGAGGCGCAGCTCCCCGCCAGGTCAGTCGAGCAGTCCGACTCGCAGGTTGCCAGCGATGGGCCGTTCGCGCAGCTCAGGTCGTCGATGAGGGCGCAAGCTTGTGAGCAGGTGGCGTCACCGTCATCCTTGGTGTTGTCACATCCGATGTAGGTCAATGCTGTGGCAGCGATCATGATGGAAACAAGCAGTGCTCTTCGCATGAGTTCTTCTCCCGTGTTTGTGAGGCCAAAAACAGCTCCTCTGTGCAAGCAAGGCCCGTTCCATTGACCAGCGCGGCGATGGACAATGCTCCGAGCTTTGACACAATCCCCTGATATCAGCCGATATTGTTTCGCAGGAAAACTACCTGGCACACGTGGCACAGGTCCCAGGAGCACCCTGGGACTGTTGCCCAATGGAGACACCTGTGGTCTGAGAGTGGCGGAATTGCGCAGGAGCATCGTGCGTGACACACCAGGCGACGCCTCTCCCCAGGTGGTCGTACCCAGGCCGAAGCGCTTACTTCGTCACCTGGCGGGTCCTGCTGGTGTGCGCAGCACGAGCAGCCGGATCTCGGTCATGTCCTCCATGGCGAAGCGCACGCCTTCCCGGCCGAGCCCCGAGTCCTTTACCCCGCCATAGGGCATGTGATCCACTCGCCAGGAGGGCACGTGGCCGAGCTCCAGAGTGATACAAGAAGGACCATGTAGGGCCATTGAGTCCGGGTTGTATCAGGAGGCTGCGATGGCGACCCAGCAGGAAGCAACTGAGAAACTGCGCAAAGTGCTCCGGCGAGCAAAGGTCGTCGAGCTCGAGACCCTCCTCGAGGCTTGCAACACACGTTCAAGGATGACGGTGTTCAGGCGGCTTCGGAAGCTTGGCCATCTGTCGAGCTACTCCCACTCAGGCCGGTACTCTGCGCTCCAGGACATCCCGGCATTCGATGAGCGAGGGATCTGGTTTCAGGGTGACATCGGCTTTTCTCGGGCCGGCACTCTCAAGCAGACGGTGGCCGTGCAGGTCGAGCAGGCGCCCGAAGGTCGCATGCATCGCGAGCTCGAGCGGCTGCTGCGGGTGCGCGTTCACAACACCCTGCTGGCGCTGGTCCGCGAGCTCGGCGTCAAGATCGGACCCGAGATCGCACAGGCCCGCGAGGCGGTGCTCGACTGGCAGCACGATGAGCAAGGCAACCATGTCATCGACGGAGGCTTGGTGGGCTTGGCAGTGGTCCGCGCCTTTGGCCAGTGGGTGCTGGACCACAAGGCCGACGTCCCTCCCCCAGTGTCTGAACCACAGAGGGGACGCTGGCGTCCCTTGCGCAGCAAGGTGGGATTGGGTAAAAGGGCCGCATGGCCAAGCGGAGTCGAGCCGAGCAGGACATCGAGCAGCGCAAGGAGCGCCACGCCGACGACCCCGAGCGCGTGGACGTGCTCGACCGGGCTGGCCGCTTCAAGCGGAGCTGGGTCGACCTCGGGGAAGCCCTGGCGGATGTCCGGGGGAGGGAGTCCTTCAGCCGCTGGGGCTTTGACACCTTCAACGAGTACTGCCGGCTGGAGCTGCACCTGCGCAAGGCCACGGCCGACAAGCTGACCGCCTCTTTCGGGTACCTCAGCCAACACGCGCCCCATGTGCTTGCCCGCGACGGTGTCACGGAGCAGATCCCCCAGCCTGACACCGTGGCCGCCCTGGCCAGGGCCCGTGAGAAGAAGGACCTGCCCGACCCCATGTTTGAGGCCATCGAGGCTGATGTTCTGTCCGGTGACATCTCACCCGCCTCCCTGGCGAGGAAGTTCAAGGAGGCCGTCGCCGACACCGAGGGGTCTGACTCGGGTGAGACGAAGAAGGCCCAGCGTGCGGTGACCATGGCCAGGCGGCTGGCCGATCTGCTGGCAGACCTTCAGCACAGTCTCCCGGACACCCTGGCGGCGGACGTGGAGGAGCAGCTCGGGCGGCTGATTACGTACCTCAACGAAGAGGACCAGAAGAAGCGGCGCTGAGGCCGCCCCATCTCCCATGCTCCGAGCTACTCTCGCCGCCCTGCTGGGGCTCCCCGACCGTCTCATCTCTCGCCTGGTGGGTGGTGGCTTCGGGCTGAAGGACCTGTTCACCCTGGTGAACCTCGTGGGAGGGGTGGCCTCCATCGCCTTCGCAATGGCCGGGGACCTCTGGTGGGCATCCCTCGCCATAATGATCGGCTACCTGGGGGATGTGCTGGACGGGCCCGTGGCCCGGGTAACCGGGCGCGGGAACCGCTTTGGCACGGAGATGGACAACATCGCCGACCACACGGCGCAATGTGTGGCTCCCGCCTTTGTGGTCTACCTGGCCTACAAGGGGTGGAGCGGGCCCGTTGCCTTCGGGTTGGCGGCGCTGCTTGTGATCACCGGCTCCATCCGACATGCCAGGGGGGCCGCGGCCAGGTTCTCCTTCAGCCTGGCCTGGCACGGAATGCCCCGCCCTGTGGGAGCGTTCATCATCATCGCCTTCATCAACTCGTCGATCTTCTCCCACATGACGGGAGGGCGGTACCTGGGCGCGGGCCTGGTGGTGCTCATGGCGGTGCTGAACCTCCTGCCCCTGCCCTTTGTTAACCACCACGGGCGGCGCATCCAGCTCTGGGCCAAGCTGTGGATCATCTGGTTTTTTGTCAGCTCCTTTGCGGCCCTGCTGCTTTTCACGAGGTATTTTTGGGATCTTTTGTTTGTGTGGGTCACTCTCTACGCCCTCTTCTCCTGGACCGCCCTGAGCCCTGATGAGCGCAGGGAGTTCTTCGCGGCCTCCAGGCGCTGGCGGCGGGAGCTGACCGGAGAGCCGGCCGCGTCGCCCGGAGAGTCGGCCGCGCCGCCCGGAGGAGCCATGGAGCCCCACGAGGGACCCAGATGAGCTTCACCGCGGTGATCCTCCACTCCGCGAAGCAGCTCCAGCGGGTGGCGGGAATGACCCTGCTGGAGCGGGCGGTGCTCTCGCTGCGCAGAGGTGGGGCTTCGCGTGTGGGCCTGGTGGTGAGCCCAGGGGAGAGGCAGGATGTGGAGCGGTTTCTGTCTGGGAGCCGGCTGGCCTCCGACCCACCGGAGCTGCTGGTGGCGCCCAGGGGTGGGGACCAGGCTCGGGCAGATGTGGCAGCAGAGCTCGTGGGAACCCCGGATCTACTGGTGCGTGGGCCGGTTGCCATGGACTGGGGGTTCGTGTCGGGGGTCCTGGAGGAGCTTGAGAGGAACCCGGACCTGGAGGGAAGCACTGCTGGTGGTGCCATCTGGATCCGACCCCGAGCTGGGGACGGATCCACCCAGCGCCTTCCGGTGGACCGGTTCGGAGGCACGGCGGTGGAGGTGACCGATCGCCAGTCGGCCCGGCTCGCCCGAAGGACCCTCCTGGCCCAATCCATCAAGCCCCTGCATATCGACGGCATCGTCTGCTACCTGATCATTCGAAGGATCTCCGTGCGCATCTCGGCGCTGCTGCTGGCATTCCCCATCTCGCCCAACATGATAACAGGGGCCTCGATCCTCTTGGGTCTGACCGCGGCTGCGGCCGTTGGGGTGGGCACATACCTGTGGACCGCGGCAGGGGGAGCGCTCCTTGTGGCGAGCCTGGTGCTGGACAACTGCGATGGGGAGGTGGCGCGGGTGAAGCACCAGTTCTCTGACTGGGGCGCCTGGTTCGATATTTACGGCGACTTTGTGGTGAACGCGTCCTTCATGGTCGGCATGGCGGTGGGGGCCTGGCGCAGGTTTGACCAGCCAGCCTATATCTTTGCTGGCGGCTTCGCGCTCATGGCCTTTAGCGTCTACAACGCCACGGTGTTCCGCTACATCCATCGGCTGGGAGTGCCGGACGAGTTCCTGTTCAAGTGGTGGTTCGACCAGGAGGCGGACGCCCTGGCGGCCCGGGGAGAGGCCGTGGTCGCCCCTGGGGGGGATGGGTCGGGGCCCAGCGGGCTGGGCAGGTTCCTCTCGGGGCTGAAGTACCTGGGTCGCAGGGATTTTTTCATTTTCGCCTACCTGGTGACGAGCCTGCTGGGCGTGCTCCACTGGGCCTTCTGGGTCACGGTGGCCGGCGCGGCCATGAACTTCGTCATGATCTGCTACCAGCTTTTTTTCTGGAAGGGGCTGTCGGATGGGTCCGGAGACTGATCGCGAAGCCACGCTGATTCACATCAGTGACGTACACATCTTTTCGGCGCGCTCTTTGCGGCTCCGGTTCCTGCTGGACAAGCGGCTCCTGGGGGGCCTGAACGCTCTGCTGCGGCGCCGGTACATGCACTCCTTCGATGTCACCCTGGCTGCGCTGGATGTGGTGCGCCGTCTTCGCCCCGACCACCTGCTCGTGACCGGAGACATCACCACCCTGGGAGCGGAGGTGGAGCTGCGTCGCTTTCGGTCGGCCCTGGAGGCGCTTCCCCTCTCACCGGAGGAGATAACCGTCCTGCCGGGCAACCACGACGCCTACGTGCCCGCCGTGATCTGGGGACGTCTCTTCGAGCGGATATTCGCGCCCTACCTGGGCTCGGACCCGGGCTTTGGCCCGGTGGAATGGCCCCTGGTGCGGCTCAGGGGTCCCCTGGCCATCCTGGGCTGCTCCACCGCCCGGCCCTGCCCCCCGCCCCTGGCGGTGGGCGCCCTGGGACCGGCGCAGCTCGCGCGGCTGGAGGCCGCCCTGGGGGATCCTCGCCTGGAGCGCCGCTGCCGGGTGGTGGGGCTCCACCACCCCCCACAGCCGGGTACGGCGCGCTGGCACAACGGCCTCTCGGATGCCAGAGCCTTTCGAAGGGTGCTGGCCCGGCAAGGGGCAGAGCTGGTTCTGCATGGACACCTGCACAGGCGCCTGGCGACCACCCTCCCCGGTCCCATCTCCCCGGTGGAGGTGCGCGGGGTCGGATCGGCCAGCGGGAGCTCCCTCCCCAGCCACAGGCTGGGCCACCTGTACGTGTTTCGCATCCGCGGGAGGGAGGTGCTCTCAGAGGAGAGCTGGGTCTACGATCCAGGCAGCGGGGAGTTTCACGAGAGCCGGTGAGATCCCCAGTGTCCATTGACCACCATGTGGTGAAACCCTGTCACAAGTGTCAAGTTATTACCACAAGCTACCGCAGCAGATCCCCCATCCCCGTGTTACCTGCTGATATCACGCAGGTTTTTTTCGCTCCCGTAACGGTATGGATATTGCCTTTTGCCTCGCGATGATCAGAGCTCGTGGCCCGGCGGTTCTCCGATTTGGGTCCACCTGGAGGTTTGGAGAGCATGAACACCAACACTCGAGTCGCCGTGGTTCTGGCCGCTGGCCGTGGAGAGCGCCTGAGCAGCTTCTCGGAGCTCCCCAAGCCCCTGCTGCCCGTTAGCGGACGCTCCCTTTTGGAGCGCAACGTGGAGACCCTCAGGGCGGGCGGTGTGGAGGAGGTCATCGTGGTGCTGGGGCACCGCGCCGAGGAGATCCAGCGCTCTGTTGGCCATTTGGACGGCGTCAGGTTCGTCCTCAACCCGCGCTGGGAGAGCAACTCCGGGGTCTCGCTGCTGGCGGCCCGGGAGGCCGTGGCCGGGCGCCATTTCTTCCTGGTGATGGCGGACCACATATACAGCCCAGAGCTGCTCATCGGCCTGCAGGCCTACACCCCCAACGGTTACGGCTTCCTGGGGGTGGACTCCAACCTGGACACGATCTACGACCTGGACGGCCAGATCAAGGTGCGCATGGAGGGCGACCTGGTGGTGGATCTCGGACGGGGCGTGGAGGGCGCGGAGATGGTGGATGTGCGGGTTGCGCTCCTGTCAGATCGCATCTTCGAGATCCTGGAGGGGCTCGACAACCCGCGTATTACCGACGGCTTCCGGGTGCTCGCCGCAGAGAGGATGCTCAAGGGGCACCACATTGGAGGCGTGCTCTGGCAGGACGTGGACACTCCGGAGACCCTGCGGCACGCCGAGTGGCTGCTCTCCATGTACGGAGAGGACCTCCAACCCATGTGCCGCCAGAAGGAGTCCAAGCCCTTCTCCAACCCTGAGCGCACCCTGGCCTATGTCAACGGCATCCTGAACGAGTCGGATCCCAACCACTACGTGCTGTTTAACCCCGGGCCGGTGGTCACCTCCGCCGGGGTCAAGAGCGCGCTGGTTCACCACGACGTCTGCCACCGGGACCGCAGCTTCTCGGAGCTGATGGTGCGGCTGCGGCGCAAGCTGAAGCGGATCTTCCGGGGCGGAAAGGACCACGAGGTCCTGCTCATCACCGGCTCGGGCACGAGCGGCATGGAGGCGGCCATCTCCTCCACTGTGCCGCGGGATCGCAAGCTGCTCATCGTGTGTAACGGCGCCTTTGGTGAGCGCTTCGAGGAGATCGCCCAGCTCCACGAGATCCACCACCAGGTGCTCCGCTACGACTGGGGGGAGCTGGTGCGGCCCGAGGACGTGCGCACCATGATCGAGGCCGACCCGGACATCTTCGCGGTGGTGATGTGTCACCACGAGACCTCCGTGGGAATCATCAACCCGGTGCACGAGGTGGGACGCATCTGCCGGGACGCCGGGCGCATGTTCATCGTGGACGCGGTGGCGAGCCTCGGGGGTGAGGACCTGGACGTCACCCGCGACAACATCGACCTGTGCATCTCCAGCGCCAACAAGTGCCTCCACGCCATCTCGGGCGTGGCCATGGCCTGCGTGCACAGGCGCGTGTGGGATATCATAGAGAACGTAAAGCCCCGGGTGTACTACCTGGACCTGAAGCGCTATCGGCGCTACGAGGTGGGCCTGGAGCAGACCCCCTTCACCCCGGCGGTGTCGAACTTCTACGCCCTGGAGGCCGCCTGCGACGAGTACCTCGCCGCGGGCATCGGCGCCAGGGAGCGCAACTATGCGCGCCTCAACCGGTGGATACGCCAGGAGCTGCGGGCCATGGGGTTCGGCTTCTACACTGAGACGGGGCACGAGAGCCACACCATCCTCACCCCCTCGGTGCCGGAGGGGATCCGTTTCTCCGACATGTACGAGCAGATGCGGCGGCGTGGCTACATCATCTACGGCTGCAAGAACGCTCTGAAGGACAGGTTCTTCCAGGTGGCCAACATGGGCGAGCTCAGCGACGAGCAGGTCACCTGCTTCCTGGGCGCCCTTAGGCTGGTCATGGCAGAGCTGCGCCGCCGGTCCAGGGAGCGGACCGAGCTCATGCCGCAGGTGCTGGAACGAGCCCCGGTGGCCAGATCTCTGCGTCGATAGCCACGGACCTGTTTGCGGCGCATGTGACCTGGACGCAAGGCAGGTGTGGCGCCCTAGATGGGCGCTGGATAGACTCCGTTGGAGAACTCCAGCTCGTACGGCTCGCAGGTGAGGGGGGTGCCGGGCTCGCGGAATATCCTCACCAGGTAGACCATGGAGTTGTCCGTGCACAGGTTTTCGCCAGGCCCTGGCGTGTCGGAGCAGGGGCATTCGCCCACCGGGTCCAGGGGATCCGACTCGTCCCGGTAGTTTCGAAAGCGCTGGAAGTCCACCACAGCAGATGAGCACTCGGCGTCACCGCCGCAGGTCTCTGCGAAGACGTCCAGCTTGTAGACGTCCCCCGGGTTGACGGTGAGGAGGATGCGGAAATGGAAGTTGTCGCAGGCCCCTGCGCCCGCGTCGGGATCATCGATGGCCTGCACGTAGTACCAGCGCTCCTCGTTCTCCTGCAGGATCCCGGTGCGCAGCTCGCTCTGGCCGCCCGGAACGTCCGTGAGGGGAGGGATCACCTCTGCCTGGGCGCAGGCGGCGCCGCCGGAGGTGGCGAGCTCGCACTCGCAGCCGTTGGATGGATCCTCGTCCAGGTCCACAAAGCTGGCGTCGCAGGTGCCGATCACGCATTCCCCGTGCAGGCAGACGATCTCCCCGTGGGGAGCGGTGCCACACATGTCCGCCGGGTCGCCGTCATCCACGACGCCGTTGCAGTCGTTGTCCTCTGAGTCGCACACCTCGGTGGAGGGGGTGCAGTCCTCCATGCAGTCGATGACCCCGTTGTTGTCCGCGTCCAGCTCGTCGGTGGGGATGGACCCGTCGCAGTCGTCATCCTCACCGTTGCACACCTCAAAGGTTGGAATACCAGCGGAGCAGTCGTCCCAGCCCTCCGCGCCGCAGGTCTGAACGCCAAGGCACACCCCAAACTCGTTCATCTCCTGGCAGGCCCTGGTGGCCCCCACCCGCTCCGGCACGCAGTCGCAGGTGTTGAGGGTGGGCCAGCACTGCCCCTGCTTGCACTCGTAGCCCACCGGGCAGACGCCCGCGTGCTGGCAGTCCCGGCCGCAGACCTTGGCCCCATTCCCCAGGTCCAGGCAGCGGTCCCCGGCAAAGGTGCAGTTGATGTCGGAGCCGCAGGGCTTGCACAGCCCCCCCCGGTCCGGCAGGCAGTAAAACCCAGCCGAGGGGACGTCCTCCCCGGAGGGGGCGCTCTGGACGTCCACGTGGGCGCAGTAAAACCCCGAGGGGCAGGCGTCGCTCTCGCAGCCCGAGGAGCAGAGGGGCTCCTGCCCCACCATCAGGCAGAGCTCGGAGATGCACTCCCGGCTCGCGCCGCATGTGTTGCCCAGGGGGAGGGTGCCGGGCTGCACGTTGGTGTTCGTGTTGTTGTTGGTGTTCGTGTTGTCGTTGCCGCCGGGGTTGCCGTTGGCGCACCCGAAGGTCGCGACAGCTCCGGCGAGGAGGACGACAAGGAGTCCG
>JAJRWW010000033.1 GCA_024276595.1 Myxococcota bacterium | reverse complement strand
GTCCGAAGGTGGAGCGCCCAGGGCCGGGACCTCCGAAGGTGGAGCGCCCAGGGCTGGGGTGTCCGAAGGTGGGGCTCTGGATGGCCGGGTCTTTGCCGTGGATCCGCGTCTCGGAGAGTCGGCCCACGTGAACGCCGAGCGGTACGAGGAGCTCTACGCCCGCTCGGTGGAGGACCCGGAGGGGTTCTGGGCAGAGCAGGCCAGGGAGCTGATAAGCTGGTCCCGCACGTGGGACGACGTGCTGGATTGGGACTTCTCCCGGGCGCGGATTCGATGGTTCGACGGCGCCACCTTGAACGCCTGCTACAATTGCGTCGACCGCCACGTGGAGGCCGGGAACGGAGACCGGGTGGCCTTTGTCTGGGAGGGCAACGAGCCGTCGGAGGTCCAGAAGATCACCTACGCAGAGCTTTTGCGCCAGGTGTGCAAGGCTGCCAACGTGCTGCGTAGCCTCGGGGTGCGAAGGGGCGATCGTGTCTGCGTGTACCTGCCCATGGTGCTGGAGCTGCCCATCACGCTGCTGGCCTGCGCTCGCATTGGCGCCGTGCACTCCGTGGTTTTTGGTGGCTTCTCCCCGGACTCCATCCGGGACCGAATACTGGACTCCCAGTGCAAGGTCCTCGTCACGGCCGACGGCACCTTCCGTGGGAAGAAGCCGGTGCCCCTCAAGGCCAACGCGGATGCCGCCGTGGCCCAGACCGACTGCATGGAGAGGGTGGTGGTGGTCAAGCGAGCGGGCATCGAGGTGACCATGTCGCACCGCGACCTGTGGTGGCACGAGGCCATGGCAGAGGCCGAGCCATCCTGTCCCTGCGAGGAGATGGACGCCGAGGATCCGCTGTTCATCCTCTACACCTCGGGATCCACGGGTAAGCCCAAGGGCGTGCTTCACACCACCGGGGGCTACCTGACCTACGTGGCGCTCACCCACAAGTACGTCTTCGACTACCGCCCCGGGGATGTCTACTGGTGCACAGCGGACATCGGGTGGGTGACGGGCCACAGCTACATCGTCTACGGCCCCCTGGCCAATGGGGCCACCAGCCTGATGTTCGAGGGGGTGCCGAGCTACCCGGACATGGGGCGCTTTTGGGAGATCTGCGAGCGTCACGGGGTGAACCAGTTCTACACCGCCCCGACGGCCATTCGCGCCATCGCCAAGGAGGGAGACGAGTGGGTCAAGGCCCATGACCTCTCCTCGCTCAGGATCCTGGGGACAGTGGGTGAGCCCATCAACCCGGAGGCGTGGCTCTGGTACCACGAGGTGGTGGGCGGCGGGCGCTGTCCCATCGTGGACACCTACTGGCAGACCGAGACCGGGGGCTTTCTCATCACGCCCTTTCCGGGGGCCACGGCCATCAAGCCGGGCAGCGCCACGCGACCAATGTTTGGGGTGCAGCCCTGCATTGTCGACGACGAGGGCAGGGAGCTGGAGGGCGCCTGCGAGGGCAACCTGTGTGTCAAGGCGCCCTGGCCGGGCATGATGCGCACCGTCTACGGGGACCATGAGCGGTTCAGGCAGACCTACTTCTCCCAGTTCGAAAACAAGTACTTCACGGGCGACGGCGCCCGGCGGGACGAGGACGGCTACTACTGGATAACTGGTCGGGTGGACGACGTGATAAACGTCTCGGGCCATCGCCTCGGCACCGCCGAGGTGGAGAGCGCCCTGGTCTCTCACCCCTCGGTGGCAGAGGCGGCCGTGGTGGGCTTCCCCCACGAGCTGAAGGGGCAGGGCATCTACGCCTACGTGACGCCAAATAGCGGCGTGGACCGGAGCGAAGAGCTCAAGAGGGAGCTCGTGGCCCACGTGCGAGCGGAGATAGGCCCAATCGCGACCCCGGACGTGATCCAGTGGGCCGAGGCGCTCCCCAAGACCCGCTCGGGCAAGATCATGCGCCGCATCCTCAAGCGCATCTCTGCCGGGGAGATCGACGAGATTGGCGACACCACTACCCTGGCAGATCCTTCGGTGGTGGATCGCCTTGTGGAGGGCTCGCGACGATCCAACCCCTGACCCATCCCTCGACCCGACCCCGGGTTTTTCGCGGCTGTTTCTAGGTATTTACAATTGAGGCGAAGCACTGTATCCTTTGGCAGAAGGTGTCCGTGTGTTGTTGTCTGACCACAGTCATCCAGACGGGAAAGCTGTGACGAGATGAAGATCTGTCCCTCGTGTCGTGGCGGTGCGGTGATCCACCAGGAGGTCTGCGCCCAGTGTGGCGCCGACCTGGGGCGAGCCCGCGCTCGCAGCGGCTGCGAGCTGGCGGGGATGGTGCTGGCGGACAAGTACGAGCTCCTGGAGCTCATCGGGGAGGGTGCCATGGGCTGGGTCTACCGCGCCAGGCACCTGTCCCTCGCCAGCTCGGTGGCCGTGAAGCTGATGAAGCCCGACCTTCACGACAGCGCGGACCGCTCCACCCGCTTCGAGAGAGAGGCCAGGGCAGCCAGCCGGCTGAACCACCCGCACATACTCTCGGTGAGCGACTTCGGCCAGACCCCGGGCGGGTTCCTGTATATCGTGAGCGAGCTGCTACGCGGATCTCCCCTGGACCTGGTGCTGGATGGGAGCGGACCCATGCCCATGGGGCGGGTGATGCGGATCTTCTGCCAGGTGCTCGAGGCGCTGGAGGAGGCCCACCGCCACTCCATTGTGCACCGGGACATCAAGCCCGAGAACATCATCGTCACCTCCCTGCGCTCCGGCGAGGACCTGGTCAAGGTGGTAGACTTCGGCATCGTCAAGGTGGAGGAAAGCGGGAGCAGCGGATCCAGGTTGACCCGCCGCGGCCAGATCCTGGGCACCCCCGCCTACATGGCCCCCGAGCAGGCCCGCGGGGAGCCGGTGTGCGTGGGCACGGACCTTTACTCCTGCGGGGCGTTGCTTTTTACCATGCTCGCCGGGCGCCCACCTTTTTGGAGCGACTCGGTGGTGGAGATCATGGCCGCCCACATGAACCAGCCTCCGCCCTCCCTGGCCGACGTTGCGCCCCACCGGCGCTGGTGGCCCGAGCTGGAGGCGGTGCTGGCCCGGGCCCTTCAGAAGTCTCCTGCGGACCGGTACCACTCGGCCGCTGAGCTGCAAGCCGATTTCGCAGCCGCTGTTCGCGCGGCGGCGGCTCACACCCTGGACTGCCCCTTCTGCGGGCAGCCCCTGCGCCTGGATGTCAAGTTCTGCTCCTCCTGCGGGGGGCGCCAGCGGGAGGACACCCTCCCCGGGCGAGAGTCGGGGCTGATGATCTCGGCGTCCGCTCCGCCCCTGCGGGCGGGCGCCCCCGGCACGCCCCCTGGCGCTCTGGATCTCCGAACGGTGACAGCCCGTTCTGCGCCGATCTTCATGAGCACGCTCGACCGGAGGCTCTTCGCCGAGAGGAGCCTGGAGCTCCAGGTGCTGGGCCAGGAGCAGGAGCGGGCGCGCTGGAGGGCATTTCTGGCCGGGGATGGTGCGGTGATGGAGATCCTGGGGCCTCTGGGCTCGGGCAAGACATCCCTGCTGGGAGAGGTTGCTCGAGACGCGGCCGAGCAGGGCTTGCGCGTGATCTCGGCCGGGCCGGATCCCTCTCTCTCCCGGGCTCCCTGGTATCCCATCAGGCAGATCGTGGCGGAGCTGCTGGGCCTGGAGGCGCTTCCCCCCGACAGGCTCGCGCTCCAGGCGGCAGCCGACCGGGCGGGGGTGGCGGAGCTGGACGTGCCGGGGTTGGCCTTGCTCTTCGGGCACTCGGCGCCGGACGAGTCGCTCGAGCTCGCCGTGCGAGAGCGGGAGACCCGGGCAGCCGCTCGCAGGGTGCTGCTGGCCAGCCGGGAGGGTCTCTCCGGGCTGTGCGTTCTGCTGGACGACGTGGATCGTTTCGACGGGGCGTCCGCCGACTTCTTGCAGGAGCTGGCAGCCTCGGTCGGGGGCTCTTCGGTCAAGCTGGTGATGGCCAGCAGGGAGTCGCTCTTGGAGGAGAAGCTCCCGCGCACCACCCTCGCCCCGGCTCCTCTGACCCCGGCGGACGTTCAGACCCTGCTGGACATCGCCTTCGAAGGGCGCTCAGACGCCCTGGATGTGACAGCGGCCTCCTTGGTGGAGCGCACCGCGGGCCTGCCCCTGCACCTGGTCCAGGCAATACGGCTCCTGGTCGAGAGTGGTGAGGAGCTGGGCTGCGCCCTCCCCGACCTGCTGGCCATCCGCATCGGGCGCCTGCCCACCCCGGCGCTGCGGGTGCTGCAGATCCTCTCGGCCCTGGGCGAGTCGGCGAGCCTCGGCGCGGTGCAGAGGCTTTGGAACGCCGAGGGAGGCTGGGAGGAGGCTGTGACCCTCCTCATCCGGCGGGGCTTTGTGCTGCCCGAGCCAGCAGATCGTCTGCACCTCTCCCACCCATCCCTGGTGGATGCGGTGCAGGAGTCCATGGCTGCCGACGCGCGGCGAGCGTTGCACAGACGCATCTTCGAGCGCATGGTGCGCACTCCCACCGACCCCGTGGTCATGGCGCGGCACGCCTTCGAGGCCAAGCTGGGAGAACGCTCCCTGGAGCTGCTGGAGGAGGCCGCGGCGGAGGCCAGAGACAGCCTGGATGACGTGGGCGCCGTCATCCATCTGCGCAGGGCCGTGCGCGTGGCCCGGTGGGAGCTCCTGCTGGATCCCGACTCCCCCAGGTGCCTTGCTCTGGCCTTCCAGCTCTCCGAGGCGCTGAGCTACTCCGGCGACCACCTCAGCGCCGAGGTGGTGCTCAAGGAGGTGGTGGCCCTGGCCGACAGGGCGCCGGATGTGGGCGCGCTCATCTGGCGAAGCCTGGCAAGGCTCGAGCGTGGCAGGGGCTCCTTGCACGAGGCAGAGGCGGCCATGCGCCGGGCCGTGGGCCTGGCGGTGCGGAGCGGAGACAGCGCGCTGCTGACCCAGATGTACACCGAGCTGGGGCGGGTGCTGGCCGCGAGGGAGGACTGGGGAGCCACCGCCGCGGAGCTGGAGGAGGGGGCCCTGTTGGTCACCGGTGGAGAGGGGTGGCAGGCAGAGCAGGCGCCAAGGGGTTTTTGGCGCCTGCTCGCGGACGCCGCAAGGCTCTACTCGCGCCAGGGGCTGCATCTCCATGCCATGGAGCTGGCTCGCGGCGCCCTCGCGCACGCCCAGCGGGAGCCCACTCTCCTGGGCCAGGCCCGATCCCATTACCTGCTGGGGAGCCTCTTCGACGAGGCCAAGCTGCGGTCCCCTGCCGCCAGCCACTACCGCCAGGCCCACCGCCGCTTCCGTGACCTGGGCGATCGCAGGAGCCAGGGGGAGTGCCTGCTGGCCCTGGCCGCGCACGAGCCCCCTGGCGTTGAGAACGCCCCGGCCAGGGAGGCCCTGGAGCTGTTCGAGCAGGTCTGCTATCACCCCGGGGTGAAGCTCGTACGCTCCTCCGGGCACCTGGTCCCCTAGCCGTGGCGCCGCCAGACCGCGCCGCCGGGCCGCGTCGCCGGACCGGGCTCAGAGGGGCACGAGCGCTCGATGGAGGGCCTCTGCGCGGACCTGGCGCCGCCAGGCTCCGTAGCGCTCGAGCCGGCTGCGAAGGCCGTCCGGGCAGAGGTTCTGGGCGCAGCCCTCGATGGCGCATTGCCGGGCGGCTGCGAGGGCCCTGGTCAGGCGGCGCTCCACGACCTCTCTTGGGTCGCCGTGGAGCATCCTCAGGGCGTGGCGAATGAGTGCCCTGGACAGGAGGGCCACCCCCAGCCCGAGCCCAGCCGACCAGAGGGATGAGGCTGCGCCAGCCGACAGCAGGCCCAGGCTCACGGCTCCCTCGTTGATGGCGTGGGCCGCCAGGGCCACGAGGAGCTTGCCTCCCAGGCGCTGAAGGAGATCTGCGGCCATGGACGAGGCTGCTGCTCGGCGGGCCGCCAGCAGGGTCGAGCCAGAGGCGATGCTGGCGCGGAAGCTCGGGTTCTGTGCCCCGGGATCCTGAGATGTGGAGGATCTCAGTCTGTCATCCCTTGACCCGTGGCCGGCGAGGGGCTCGTCTCCCACGGCTCTTTGGTCTCTGAAGGGGGAGAGCAGCGCGGCGTCCTGCTCATCGAGGCTGCGCCGGAAGCGGACCGCCGCCCGCCTGAGCACGGCCCTCAGCTCCTCCGGTGAGAAGAGATGACGTTCCATCAGCGCGGCCACGTGTTTTTGGAAGGCGTGGCGGTCCAGTAGCCTGGCCAGTGAGCTGGCACCGGCGCACAGCCAGCGCCAGCGCAGAAACCGGGGCAGGCGGCCACAGCGCGAAAGCAGCCCGGCGAGCTTCTCACGCACCAGGGCCCACTGGGCTGCCCTGGAGTGTAGCGCCCTGGAAAAGGGCCGGATCCCCTTGCGGGCCCTCTCGAAGTAGCTCTCCAGGTAGGAGATCTCGCGGTCGAGGGCGGCGGCGTCTCTCTGCCGCATCTGCTCCATCAGCCGAGCCGAGTGGTCTGTCCAGACCCTCCTGCCCACCGCCAGCCGCGCCTCCCGCTGGGCGGCAGAGCAGTCCAGCTCCACAAGTGGCGCACGCTCTGTATCCAGGCGCAGGTGCAGGAGAAAGGCGGTGGAGAGCAGCAGGCCCATGCCCACTGCCACGGCCAGGCCCGTCATGGGGGCCGAGAGGGGGCGAGACAGAAGTGATGGGCTGCGCATGGTGGTCCTGCTCCTGGTCCTGTACCCGATCCCAGCCCCGGCCCAGGGAGGAGAGCCGAGCGAGTGGACCCTGTGTCCTCGTGGCCTGTGTTCCTTGCGGCCTTGTGATGGATAACCCGCCAGGGACCTCCTGTATTCCCTGACATTGCCAAGAAGAGAAGGTCGCGGAGGTGACTCCCCAGGGAAATAATCTGGTGCATGGAGCGCGTCTGGCAGTAAAGTGAGCAGCCATGGGAAAGGAGCGCTGGAAAACCACCGAGCCGCCCGTCGGGGCATTCCCCTTTGCTGAGGAGTCGGTCTCAGCCTCAGCCCCTGTGCTGGCGCCCCCTCCGACTGCGATCTTGGCCCGGGCGCGAGGCTCACGCCCCGTGCAGGTGGTGCTCCTGGCCTTGCCCCTGTTGCTCTTTTGGGCCTGCTCGGACAAGGGGGCCACCCCGCCGCCTGGCAGCGCTCCCGGTCGTGGCTCGGCAGGGGCAGAGCCGGGGGTTGTCGCCAGGGTGAAGACCCCCTTCTCGCAGATCATCGTCTGGGACGACGGGGGCTATCGCTGCCTCTCCTTTGGAAAGCGATCAGCGATCCAGTCCTGCGTGAGCCGAAGGAACAAGCTGGACTTCCGGTACGAGTACGTTCGCATGATGCTCGCCGCCCTGGCTCTGGGAGGCGGCGAGGGGTGGCGGCCTGGCAGGGTGCTGGTGCTGGGGCTCGGCGGAGCGGCCCTGCCCACCCTCGTGAGCAGGCTGTATCCCGGGGTGGCCATGGACGTGGTGGAGATAGACCGCGGGGTGTTCGACGTGGCCAAGCGCTACATGTACTATCGACCCACCGCGCGAACTCGGGTGCATGTTCAGGACGCCTTCCAGTTCGTCACCAGGGCGGCGGATGCGGGAGGAGCCCCATCCTATGACATCATCTGGCTGGACTGCTTCGACGCCAGGCATATTCCGCCGCACCTGCTAACTGACAGATTCGTCACCGCCCTCAGGCGTATTCTCAAGCCCGACGGTGTGCTGGCTGCCAACTTCTGGGCCACCCATCCGACCTATCCCCGCTCGGTGAGGCGCTATCAGCGGATCTTCTCGCAGGTGTGGCGCATTCCAGGCCTGCACTCGTCGAACCACGTGCTCGTGGGCCTGCGCCGGGTCCTCCCCCTTTCGGCCGCCGAGGTCAGGTTGCGGGGCGCACGCCTGGACCGCCGAGGGAGGCTGGGCATCCGCCTGTCGCAGGAGCTCGCACGAGTGGAGAAGCTGCGCTGAGCCCGAGCTGGTGGGCCGCCAGGTCGGAGCAGGCACCTTGCGAGGAGGAGCGCCTGGCCCCTGCAGGATGGAGTCTTCTGTCTGTCGGAGCCGGATCGAAGGCGCTGGGCCTCGACCTCCGGTAGGAGTTGCTCGTCCCAGTCCCCCCACGGACGGGCGTCATTGAGGGAGCCTTTGGAGGTGGAGCTGGAAGAAGCTCAGGATGCCGCCGAGCAGGTGCTTGCGGGTGGATGAGCCCTTGAGCGAGTGCTTCTTGCCCGGGTAGAGCATCATCTGGAAGGGCCTGAGGTTGTTCTGTAGCGCCTGGGCCAGCAGCAGCGTGTGCCCGAGCAGCACGTTGTCATCGGCCATGCCGTGGATGAGGAGCAGGTTTGTGCGGAGGCTCTTTGCGAGGTGCACTGGATTCGACCGGGCGTATGCCCTCTTGCCGACGGGAGTGGCGGGGTGGCCAAGGTAGCGCTCGGTGTAGGCGGTGTCGTAGAGGGTCCAGTCGGTCACCGGAGCCACTGCCACGCCGGCTCTGAAGAGCTTGCCACTTTGCAGCAGGGTCATGACAGTGAGGTAGCCGCCGTAGGACCAGCCCCAGAGCCCCAGCCTGCGGCCATCCACTCCCGGCCGAGCGCCAAGCCAGCGGGCAGCGGCCACCACGTCGGCCACGTCCACCCGGCCGAGCTGCATGTGCAGCCTGGCCTCGAAGGCCTTGCCGCGGTGGGCCGTGCCCCGCCCGTCGACGAGCAGCACCACGAAGCCCCGCTGGGCAAGGAGCTGGTGCCAGGGCTCGATGCGGTGCCACCTGTTGGCAACCACCTGGCCGTGGGGGCCGCCATAGGTGTAGATGATCGCTGGCGCTCCCTGCCCTGGATCGCTGGAGAGGGGCTGAGGCGGGCTGAGCAAGAGACCGTTGAGGGTGGCGCCGTCGTCCGCCGGGATGTCCACGAAGCGGCTGGATGCCAGCGAAAAGGAGTGGTATCGCCGCGCCTCGTTCGGGTCGATCACCCGCACCAGTTTCCCGTCCGCCCGGTAGAGCCTGACCTGAGGTGGAGTGGAGAGCGCCGAGAAGCGGTCCACATAATAGGTTGCGCTCCGGTTGAAGGTCACCTGGTGCCAGCCGGGCCGAAGGGAGATGCGCCGGGGCGGCGAGCTGCCGTCCAGGGAGAAGCGGTACAGGTGCAGCTCCTTGCCCCTCTCGGTGGGGACGGTGGCGAAGAGGGCGCCTCCCTTGCTGTCCAGAGCAACGATCTTGTCAATGAAGAGAGGCTCACGGGTGAGCGTTGCCAGGCGCTTGCCGCTCCAGTCGTGGAGGGAGACCTGGCGCAGCCCGCTGGCCTCGCTGCTCCACAGAAAGGCAGACCTGTCCTCCATGGCTCGCAGGTCCCTGTGGAGGTTGACGTACCGCGGGTCCCGGTCGACGAGGACAGCTCGGCTCTTTCCCGTCTTGGGGTCTGACAGCCAGAGGGTCAAGGCCCGCTGGTCCCTGGACAGGAGCTGCACTGCCAGGCGCAGCGGCCCAGAGCGGGAGAGCCTCACCCATCCAACGCGAGCCAGGTAG
>JAJRWW010000382.1 GCA_024276595.1 Myxococcota bacterium | reverse complement strand
CATTGTCGCCGCGCGCTCCCGCCGCCATGGGATGAACTACTCCTTCCACCGGATGATGCTCTCGGAGTCCAATCGCCTGGCGGTGCGGGTGGTGCCGCGACACCTGAAGATGATCCTGGACGAGGAGGGGGGCTCCGCCGAGGTGGCGGTGCTCCTGGGCCTGCACCCTGCCGTGTGCGTGGCGGCGGCCTGCTCCGGGGCCCCCGACATGGATGAGCTGGCCCTGGCCGGGCGCCTCCTGGGGCGCCCCCTTCCGGTTTACGAGCTGGATGGCCTCGTCCTGCCCGCGGAGGCGGAGATCGTGCTGCGGGGGCGCTTCACAGGGGAGCTGGTAGAGGAGGGGCCCTTCGTGGACATCACCGGCACACTGGACGGTGTGCGCCTCCAGCCGGAGCTCAGGATCCACCACATGTACTCCCGCTCGGACCCCCTCTGCCAGGTGATCCTGCCAGGGGGCGTGGAGCACCGCCTGCTCATGGGGTTGCCCCAGGAGCCCCGTATCTGGAACACGGTCAGGGCGGCGGTCCCGGCCCTGCGGGGTCTGGCCCTCTCCACGGGCGGCTGTAGCTGGCTCCACGCGGTGATCTCCCTGGGTGACCACGCGCCGGGTCAGGCCATCAACGCCGGGCTGGCCGCCCTGGCAGCCCACCCCTCCCTCAAGCGGGTGGTGGTCGTGGATGCGGACATCGACGTGAACGACTCCGAGGACGTGGAGTGGGCCATCGCCACCAGGGTCCAGGCCGATCGGGACCTGGTGGTGCTGCCCGGCGCCAGGGGCTCCTCGCTGGATCCGAGCAGGGAGCAGAGCACCAGTCGAACCGCAAAGTGGATCATCGACGCGACCATTCCAGCGGGCGCTCCGCTGGATGAGTACCGGCGCGTGGAGCCCCCCGGGGGGGGCTCGTGATGCACCTGTCCGAGGCTCAACGTGCGGTGCTCGAGGGCGACTCCGGCGCGGCGGCGGCCAAGGCCATGGAGATCCTCGTGGCCCTGGGCGATGTGTTCGACGCCCCGGAGCTGCTGCCTGTCTCCTCGGTTCAGGTGGCAGGCGTCTCCTACTCCAACCTCGGGGACGAGGGGCTGGCCTACCTGGAGGAGCTGGCCGTTGACGGGCGAGCGGTGGTGCCGGCGACCCTGAACCCTGCCGGGATGGACCTGCGCTCCCCGGAGCGGATGGGCCTGGAGGAGAGCTTCGTGCGGCTCCAGCGGCGGGTCATCCGGGCCTACGGCCGGCTGGGTATCGCGGCAGCCTGCACCTGCACACCGTACATGGCGGGAAACATGCCCGCCCCGGGGGACACCCTGGCCTGGTCGGAGTCCTCGGCGGTGACCTACGCCAACAGCGTCCTGGGAGCCAGGACCAACCGCGAGGGAGGCCCCTCTGCCCTGGCGTCAGCGCTCACCGGGTACACTCCTGCCTACGGGCTGCACCTGGACCTGGCCAGGCACCCGAGGATCCGCTTTCGGGTGGACGCCCACCCAGGGGGTGCCCGGGACTGGGGCCTGCTGGGGATGCTCGTGGGGCAGGCATCGGAAGGGCAGGTGCCTCTGCTGGAGGTGGCTGGCGCGCGGCCCGACCTGGAGTCGCTCAAGGCCCTGTGTGCCGCCTTGCCCACTTACGGGGGGTCACCCCTGTTTCATCTCGTCGGGGTCACCCCAGAGGCGTCTCGCTACCCGGCCCCCAGGGAGGTGGAGATCATCGATGAGGCCCTGCTGGAGGGTGCACGTGAGCAGACCGCGGAGCCGGCCCCTGCCGGAGCTCCGGACCTGGTGTGTCTCGGCTGTCCCCACGCCACGCTGGCAGAGGTCAGGGCGGCAGCCGAGCAGCTTCGTGGCCACAGGGTGGCCGTGGACACTTGGATCTGCACGTCCCGACCGGTGAAGGCCCTGGCCGACGAGCTGGGCCTCACGGAGACCATCGAGTCCAGCGGCGCCTTGCTCCTTTGTGACACCTGCTTCGTGGTGGCGCCGCTCAAGGGGCGGTACAGGTACCTGGTGACCGACTCCGCCAAGGGGCGCTACTACGCCAGCGGCCACGGGGCCATGGACGTGACCCTGCTCGACGCCTCCGACTGTCTCCAGGTGGCCATTTTGGGGCGGCTGCCATGAAGCGTGAGCTCAATGGCAGAGTCATCCGGTCTGGCCGCGCCTCGGGGGACGCCCTGGTCTCCACGGAGCCGATCTCCTTCTACGGGGGCGTGGACCTGGACACCGGGCGTGTCGTGGAGCGGGGGCACCCACTGGAGGGAGAGCTCCTGGCTGGCCGGGTGCTCGTCATCCCGCGGGGCAAGGGCAGCACAGTGGGCTCCTGGGCCATCTTGCGCCTCCAGCGGCGGGGGCTGGGACCCGCGGCGATCCTGTGCGAGCGCTGCGAGACCATCGTGGCGGTGGGGACCATCCTGGCAGAGATTCCATGTGTGGACGGGATCCGCCCGGGCGACATGGAGACGGGGGAGCGGGTGCTGGTGGATGGACCGCTGGTGGTGCTGGGCGCCGGGGAGGGCCGCGGTGCCTAGGCCGCCCCTGCGGGTGGTAGTGAAGCTGGGCGGGTCCGTGATCACGGACAAGCGTGGCGACCGGCCTCGCATTCGACGCAAGGTCCTGTCCCGGCTGGCGGCGGAGCTGGCCACGGCCCCCCGGGGGAGGGTGGTGGGGGTGGTCCATGGCGCCGGCAGCTTCGGGCACGGACCGGTGCAGCGAGCAGGGATCCACAAGGGGGTCCGCACGGTGGCCAGGCGACTGGCCTGGGCCGAGATCCAGGTGCTGCAGAACGAGCTCGACGCCGTCGTGTGTCGGGCGCTCATCCAGGCCGGGCTCCCTGCGGTGCCCTGCCAGCCCTCTGCCACCGCGATCATGGAGGGCGGGCGCCTGGCGCACCTGGACGACGCCGCCTTGCGGCAGCTAGCCGCCAGGAGGATGGTCCCGGTCGTCTACGGGGTGCCGGCGGTGGACAGCTCCCGGGGCTGCGCCATCCTCTCCGGGGACGTGCTGGCGCCGGAGCTTGCGCGGAGCCTGGGCGCGAGCCTGCTGCTGCTGGGCACGGACGTGGACGGTGTGTTCACCTCGGACCCGCGGAGAGACCCCGCCGCCCGGCGCCTGGAGGTGGTCACGCCAGGGACCTGGCGCGACGGGGCCGCGCCAGGGGGCTCGGCATCCACGGACGTCACAGGTGGGATGCGAGGCAAGGTGGCCGCGCTGCTTGGCCACCTGGGGGAGGGTCTGGATGCGCGGATCCTGGACATCACGCGCCCCGGGGCGCTGACCCGAGCCCTGCGGGGAGGGCGGCTGGGCACCCTCGTAACCGGTGGCGCACGGAGAGGGGGAGCGAGGCCAGGCAGATGACCCCCTGAGCCCCTGACCTCCATGTGCTCGGGTGGGCTCACGCCCTGGGAGGGGCAGCGATTTCTGGCCGGCCGCGCCTTGGCTTGACACGGGAAGGGATTTGCTCGATCAGTGGGCTTGTGAAAGTGGCGCACGTGAGCAGCATGACCGGGTACGGCAGCGCCGTGTTCGACGTGGCGGGTCAGGCCTATACCCTGGAGCTGCGCTCGCTCAACAGCCGGCACGTGGATGTTCGTGTTCGCCTCCCTTGGCAGGACTCACGACTTGAGTCCATGCTCTCGGCGGCGGCAAAGAGCTCCGTCGCTCGTGGTCGGCTGGAGGTGGTCGTACGAGCGGGGGGCGGCGGCGAGGACCAGGTGGGGGACACCCTGGTGAGCTCCCCTGGCCCGGGTGAGGGGCCCGGAGCGGGCGGGGACGGCGCTGTGGAAGCCGAGAGCGCCGGCGCGGAGCGCGGGCAGGACGGCGCAGAGCCGCTCGTCGGCGTGACGGCGGACCGCTTCAGGCGCGCGCACGCCGACCTGGTTCGGCTCTGTGCGGAGCTGGGCATGGATGCTCGGCTCACGCCCAAAGACGTTGTCTCCTACGCCACCGCCATGGAGCGGGATCTGGCCACCAGTGGAGCTGCGCCCCCTGGGTTTGATGTCGCTGCCGTGGCCGCGCTTCGGGAGGCCCACAGGGGGCTCTTGGCCATGCGCCGACGCGAGGGCAAGCTCATGGCCATGGCCATCGGTGAGCAGATGGCCGAGGCGGCCTCCATGGTGACCGAGCTGGAGCGCGTCGCCGCCCAGCAGCCCCTGGCCCTTGGAGAGAAGCTGAGGGAGCGCATGGATCGTCTCCTGGAGGGGCTGGGAGGTGCTCCAGGGGGCCTGGACCAGGCGCGCCTCACCGCCGAGATAGCCCTGCTGGTGGACCGCGCCGACGTCACCGAGGAGCTGGTGCGCCTCAGGGCCCACTTCGCACATTTTGCCGAGATCATGGCCGGCCACCCACCCCACGGGCGCAAGCTGGATTTTCTGCTTCAAGAGATGTTTCGGGAGGTCAACACCACGGGCGCCAAGTCCCATGACAGCCGGAGCGGCAAGCTGGTGGTGGACCTGAAGTCGGTGTTCGAGAAGCTCCGCGAGGTGGTGCAAAATGTCGAGTAGCGCTCGCAGTCTCCAGACCCGTCCAGAGCCCATGCTCCTGGTCGTCTCCTCTCCTTCCGGCGCGGGGAAGACCACGCTCACCCGCCGGCTCATGGGGGACTTCGACTCGCTCATTTTCAGTGTCTCCTACACAACGCGCCCCCCTCGGGAGGGGGAGCGGCACGGGCGCGACTACTTCTTCGTAGGCCTGGAGGTGTTCGAGAGCATGGTGGCCGAGGACCGCTTCGCCGAGCACGCGGTGGTGCATGGAAACCACTACGGCACGGCAGACACCCAGATCCGGGAGGCCTTTGAGGCGGGAAAGGACGTGCTGTTCGACATCGACTACCAGGGGGGGCGCCAGCTCAAGGCCAAGTATCCATCCGAGGCTGTGATGGTCTTTGTCCTGCCACCCAGCATGGAGGTGCTCGCGGGGCGCTTGCGCACCCGCGCCACCGACTCGGAGGAGACAATCCGTCGCCGGCTGGCCAAGGCGGTGGATGAGCTGGGGCATTACCACGCCTACGAGCACCTGGTGGTCAATGACGACATGGACACGGCCTACGACGAGCTGAGGGCTATCTACGTGGCGGCTCGCTGCCGCCAGCATCGCAGGAGCCCTGTGGCCGAGTCCCTCATCCGAGAGGCTGCTTCCTCCTCCTTCAGACGTCTGCTGGGGGAGGCAGGGTAGCGCGAGATGCCATGGGAGGTCTCATTGTCTCTTTCCTCGGATGCGCTTTTGCGCTACTGGTATATAATATCCTGTGAGACAGCACACCGCCTGGTGGAGCAAGCAGTCGAATCGCTGTGCTGGAAGGCATCTTAAAGACCCTCCGCTCCTACCTGCCCGGCGCGGACCTTGACCGCGTGGTTCGGGCTGCGCAGTTCGCCTCAGAGGCCCACGAGGGTCAGAAGCGCAAGTCCGGACAGCCCTACGTGGTCCACCCCTTCGGGGTCGCGAAGACCATCACCGAGCTGCGGCTGGACATCCCCTCGGTCTGCGCGGCGCTGCTGCACGACTGCGTCGAGGACACGGGCGCAACGCCGGAGCAGCTCGGGGAGCTCTTCGGGGAGGACGTACAGTTCCTGGTGGACGGGGTCACCAAGCTCGACAACCTTCCGTCCAAGGAGCGGGAGGAGCGCCAGGCCGAGAACTTCCGCAAGATGGTGCTGGCCACCGCCAGGGACATCCGAGTGGTGCTCATCAAGCTGGCCGACCGGCTGGACAACATGCGCACGCTGGGCTTCATGCCGGCGGAGAAGCAGGTGCGGATAGCTCGGGAGACCAAGTCCATCTATGCCCCCATCGCCAACCGGCTGGGGATCCAGTGGATCAAGACCGAGCTGGAGGACCTCTGCTTTTCGTACCTCTACCCGGAGGAGCACAAGATAGTCTCCGAGCAGGTGGAGCGCATGGACAAGCACCGCAAGCGCTTCGTGGCGGACGTGCTCAAGGAGCTGGCCGCCGAGATGAAGGAGGCGGGCATCGAGGCCCAGGTCAGCGGGCGCTCCAAGCACCTGTGGGGCATCTACCAGAAGCTGCGCAGAAAGAGCCGCAACCTGGACGTGGGGCGCCTGGATGCGACACACCTGGATGTGGGGCACCTGTACGACATCATGGCCTTCCGCATCATCACCACCGGCGTGGACAAGTGCTACTCGGCGCTGGGGCGCCTCCACTCCAAGTACAAGCCCATACCGAGCCGCTTCAAGGACTACATAGCCCTGCCCAAGGACAACGGTTACCAGTCGCTGCACACCTCGGTGTTCGGCCCCGGGGGGAAGCGCATCGAGATCCAGATCCGGACCCTGGCCATGCACCAGACCGCTGAGCAGGGGATCGCCGCTCACTGGCTCTACAAGGAGGGGAAGCCCCTTCGGGTCAAGGAGCAGAGCCGCTACACCTGGCTGCACGACCTCATGGACGCCCACCGTTCCAATGAGGATCCCACGGACTTCATCGACACGGTGAAGCTGGACCTGTTCGACGACGAGGTGTACATCTTCACGCCCGAGGGGGACCTCAAGAGCTTGCCCCGGGGGGCCACACCGGTGGACTTCGCCTACTCGGTCCACAGCGAGGTGGGCAACCACTGCTCCGGCGCCAGGGTAAACGGGGTCATGGTGCCACTGAAGTACCAGCTCCAAAGCGGCGACGAGGTGGAGATTCTGACGAGCAGCAGTCAGCACCCCAACAAGGACTGGTTGAAGTTCGTGACCACGGGGCGGGCCAAGACCAAGATCCGCCACTACATCAGGAGCGAGCAGCGCGCACGCAGCCGCGTCCTGGGCCGGGAGATGCTCGAGAAGGAGCTGAGACGCTACCGCCTCTCCCTCTCCAAGGTGCTCAAGCAGGGCAAGCTGGATGGCGCGGTGGACAAGTTCCGCTTTGGCTCCACCGACGAGCTCATTCTCAACGTGGGCTTTGGCAAGGTCATGGCCGCCGATGTGGTCAAGCAGGTGATCCCGGCGAGCGAGCGAGACAACGGCGAGCAGCAGGAGCCAGGCATGATGGCCAAGCTCCTGGAGCGGGTGGGAGTCAAGCGCCCCACCAACAGCGGGATTCGGGTCCAGGGAATGGACGACATGCTGGTGCGCTTTGCCCGGTGCTGCAACCCCGTGCGCGGAGATCACGTGGTGGGCTTTGTCACTCGTGGACGCGGGATCACCATTCACACCAGGGAATGCCCCAAGGCCAGAAACCTCGACCCGGTGCGACGGATAGACGTTGACTGGGACACCAAGGCCAAGACAATGTCTCCCGTGTCGGTGCGGGTGGAGACCCTGAATCGTCAGGGGCTCTTGGCGGAGGTCTCCAAGGCATTCACCGTCAAGGGCGTCAACATCTTGCAAGCCACCTGCCGCACCTTTGAGAACGACTACGCGGTGAACACCTTCCAGTTTCAGATCCAGGACCTGAAGCAGCTCCAGGCGCTGATCAAGGGCATTCGCAGCATCGATGGAGTCATAAGCGTGGAGCGGGTCCAGGCCTGGTGATGGCTTGGCGACCGTGGGTGTTTTCGCTGGACGAACGGCGCGAGTGACAGTAGCCTGATGAAGCGCCCCCAATAACATCCCTGTCCGAGCAATGAGCGCGCCCCCATGGCGTGCGGGCCCGAAGGAGCTTGACGGATGCACGCCCTGAGAAGGAGAGCCCTCCTGCTGGCACTGGTCCTGGTTGCGGCTGCGCCCTCTGCCGCTGTTGCTCGCAGGGGCAGCCTGAGCCTCACCGGGGCGCCTGCCAAGGGCTCCGATGAGGCGCTGGTGACGGTCATCCTGTTTTTCAACTTTCGCTGCTACTACGGCAACTACGTCATGACCGCCTTCTCCCAGATGCAGCAGCAGTACCCGGGCAC
The DNA here is from genome assembly GCA_024276595.1 of Myxococcota bacterium. Lineage (GTDB taxonomy): Bacteria > Myxococcota_A > Polyangia > HGW-17 > JAJRWW01 > JAJRWW01. The sequence goes on along the minus strand of JAJRWW010000382.1, from coordinate 712 downwards.
CTTCCGGCTTTACTTCAAGCATCACTCCATCAACAAGTACAACCGCGCAGCGCTCCTGGCGGCCGAGGCGGCCATGGCGGCCCACGCACAGGGCAAGTTCTGGGACATGGCTGAGATCCTTTTTCGGAACCGCTACAACTTGAGTCGCAAGAAGCTCAAGTCCTACGCCGAGGAGATCGGCCTCAAGCTCGCTCCGTACAAGAAGGCGATGAGCAAGGGCATGTATCGCGCCCGGATCAGGGCAGAGGTGAAGCAGTCCAAGGCATTTCTCGGGGGCAGCACGAGCTGCCCGACCGTGTGGGTCAACGGCAAGAAGATGGCCGGCTACATCTCGACCTGGCGCCTGAAGTCGATGCTCGGCAAGGCTGCCCGAGAGGTGGCCGGGATCCGCATCCGACCATTGCTATGACTGGCTCCCACCGTCTCGGGCGACGCCCACCTCCTGCGCCCTGGCCCATGGCTTCGAGGGTCTTGACAGAGGTCCCGCCATCGTGTAACTCAGCGGCCTTGAGGGATTCTTGCAGGAAGAAGGTGACCCATGGCCTCGTTGATGAAGATGAAGACCGCCAAGAGAAAAGCGAAGCGACTCAAGGCCGGGCGAAGGCGCAAAAACAGAGAGTCCCAGCGCTCCACCCTCACCATGGATGAGCTCTTCGCTCCCATCGACAAGCCCGAGTCCAACTAGGAGGCCGCTTCCGGGCCCCTGCTACTT